>JBFYMY010000023.1:0-2798 GCA_041304645.1 Thermoplasmatales archaeon | reverse complement strand
GTCGATTATACCTCTGGAGCGCCCGTATGATTTCGTTAGTTTCTTGATCTCTATGACAGGAACGGGTGCCGTCATGATATCACCTCATCACTTCCGAGGTATTCTCTATGTCCCTTTAAAGGGTAGTCCTAAATGATTTTAATCTTTCCTAGGGACTCCCCGAAAAAGTGCACGTTCAGTTTCCTACTTCTTTCAAAGATATGATCTGTATCATGTCAGAGCCGGCTTTCTTCAATCTCTTATCCCCTGTCACCAATGGATGGTTCAAAAGGAAAGAACAAACGACCAATGAGCAGTCCGCTTCTCCCACTTCTTTCACTAAACCTTCGTTGAGCAGGTCCATATACATCCTCCTCCCCATCCAGTGGATGGGAAGGTCAAGAACGATCGCTACTGCTTCCTCTTCCGTATGCTCCAATTTTTTACATAACAAATCGTGCATCTCCTCCTTCACATGCTCTGTAGAATGAAGGACCATGCTCCCTTCGATAGCTTCAAGGACCATCTTTCCCGCCCTGGAAGCGGGGTTGTATAAAGCGGAGAACAGGATATTGCTATCCACTATGTATGACCTCAATGAAGGTCCCTCGGTCCCAACCCTTTTGCATCCATCCGGGCCTTGAACTCCCTGGCCCTTTCAAGGAACCTTTCTTTTCTGTATTGTACTATCATATCCTCCAGAAGGGTATCGACACTGTCGTACCCTCTTTCCATTTTCAGGAGCATGAGGTCGTCCCTTGTGCTCTCGCGGAGGGCTATGGTGGTGGCCATCATATCACAATACTTCTATAGTTCTATAATTATATAATACTATTGAATCCTTTCGGACCCACGTCATATACCGATCCACGGAACTTCCGGTGCATGGTCCCTCATTCGTTCCCTTCCTGGGGTTCCATGTAGTTCTTGTAGGGCCAATCTGTCCAGCCGAGATAGGTCGCGACCTCCCTGAGCCATTCCATCGCATCGTACCCCGATATCTCCCACATCTCCTCCGTCTTGTACCCGTCGATTATGTCCCTTGTGGATTCGAGCCAAATCGGGAGGTCATCGGGGATCGCTCCGAAGAGGAGAGTGACCAGGAGGGCATTGTCGAAACCCAGCTTCTTCCCTTCCCTCGGGGACGGCAAAGGCTGTGGTTTCAGGTTCGCTGAGTGGCTGATGACACCTATCCTCAGGCCCTCCCTTCCGGTGATGTACTTGAGCTTTGATGATAGCTTCGGGAACCACTCATCGGAAACATAGTTTGCTATGTCATCGAAGTATCTGCTCCCCTTGGGATACATAGGGATGCAGTACAGGCTCGAAGCACTGAACTCGTAAAGCCCCGCCGCCGTCCCTGTGAAGGAGAAGAGGTCCGGGATGCCGTCGTCATGGAGGACATCTATCTGTTCGAGCCGGATTGTTCCGCTGACAAGGTCGTTCAGCACCCTTGTCGTCTCCGTTGTGTCATCTATCCTAGGGTCTATCCAAAGGTGGGGGATGACCATCGGCCTCTCGGGTGTCAGACCTGCCATGATGTCGGGGATGTCAATGGGTCCAAGTGGCCAGTGCTTCTGCATCCATGCCTGCTCCTCCGCATCGGTCACGGCATATTTCAGGAACGGATAGAGGGCTTGGGAGAGGACCTCCACCGGGAACGGGTTCAGGACCTCCTCCCTGATCTCCCTGGTCCCGTACTCCTTGAAGCATTGGGCGAAATGGTGGTTGCTCATGGGAAAGATGGCGACCCTTGAGTGCTGGAACTCGTATGACTGGTCGGTCTCCCTCTGAACGACGGCATCGTTTATCGCCATCCGGCATTTGTACGGGACCTGTGTGAAGTCCCTTGATGATATCCTCTGCACTATCCTGAGGAGCTTCCCTATCACAGGTGCGACGGTCCTGGGGCCTTTCAGGGCAAGGGCGCTCCTCTGAGGCAGGACCGTGAAGACCCAGAAGATGGTCGAGAAGGGAAGCGCATAGGAGAGGTGCTGGAGGACCTCCGGTGTCAGACCCCCGCCCGTCCCCCCATCAGCGGTATGGATGATGACGACTATGGCCGGCTGGGCCTCTGATATCGGTTTGTAGAGGTTCTGTGCAAGGTTCTCCACAACATCGTCGTTCAGGACCGCTTTGGCCGCCCTCCCCGGCCTGCCCCCCGCTCCCCGCGACATGCCCCTTGCGGCCAGGGAGAGGGATATCCTGTTCTTCTCGGGGATGTGTTCGAAGAAACCCTCCCTTGTGGGATCGGAAGAGGTATCGACTATGAACGCCAAGGGGCGTTCCGAACCTAATTTGATAGCTTTCGCCAGACAGTCATACCTGTCAACCACTCGGAACTCCTTTATCCGGGCGATCCCATCGTTCAGTATCCTGGAGCCGCCACCACCGATGCCTACGAGCACGATGGACGGCTGTTTGGTAGAAACGGTATCTTTGACTTCCACCCTCATCCCTCGATGGCAGGATAACTGCCGTTCACGAACAACTGCTGGCAGCATATTTGAGGCTTTTGATGAGTGGGATCGAGTTCCTACCTATGTTCTGTTTCGTTGGTCTCCGTTTCGGTAGAAACTAGCCTCTGAGCTCCATCATTTCCAAGTCCTTCCTGTTCAACCATCTCTTCAGGAGGTGTCTGAGAGCCCAGATCCTCGTAGGTCGGAGGATTCTCTTGATCTGTCAAAGGAGGAGCAGTTATCTTGTCAGAAACATCGATGACCACCTTCTGTTCCGATGGCCGGGTATGGGATTCATCCCAATCCTTTTCCTTCTGGTGTTTTTCAATATCCTCTCGGACCTTCTTGGATTCTTCCTCC
>JBFYMY010000022.1:0-3783 GCA_041304645.1 Thermoplasmatales archaeon | reverse complement strand
GGGACGTCCTGGTCCGGTAACTTCCCGGTAACTGACGATGCATACGACAAGGTCAATAAGGAGGTCTGGCAGGATGATCATTACATAATAAAGGCCAAGGTCGTACTTGTCAAGCTCTCGGCCGACGGCTCGGACCTTGAATACTCGACCTACATAGGCGGAGAGGAATGGGACACCGCCTGCGGGATAGATATGGACAGCGAGGGTTTCGTCTACATAACTGGACAGACGACCTCTGTCGATTTCCCTCTTACAACCGGGGCATTCGACACATCGTTCGACGGCTGGTCCGCCCTGTTCGTCCTGAAGTTCGATATCGCACGTTCCTACCTCGCCTATTCGACACTTCTGGAGGGCAGCAACTACCAGGTTGTCAAGGACATCCTGGTGGACGATGAAGGCCATGCCTTCGTCATCGGTGAGACGGGCTCCTTCGACTTCCCCGTCATGTCGGATGCCTATCAGAACGAGCTCTACGGATGGGCTGACATCTTCGTGACCGCCCTGGACCAGTCGGGCTCATCGCTTTACATCTCGACCTTCCTGGGAGGGTCCGACGGGGAGCAGGGCAATGCCATAGACCTCGACCCTGAAGGGAACATCTACGTGACCGGTATGACATACTCGACGGACTATCCTTCATCGGTCGTCAACAAGGAAGATGCGAGCGACAGGGACCCGGACATGGTAATATCCCAACTGGACAGTTCGGGCAATGGCCTGACCTATTCGACGGTCATAGGCGGCAGCAGCAGTTCGGGAGGATACCCCGAGGACAGGGGTATGGTGATATCCTACGCCGCACCGAGACGGGTGATGGTGGCAGGTATGACCACCACAACGGACTTTCCCATCACCGATGATGCATGGGACAGTAAGATGGGCGATCCGATCGACCATTTCCTCATGGAGTTCGACCTGTCCTTGCCCCCTAGCGCCCCCATGGACCTTTCCATAGAGCGCGGGGACGGGTTCCTCGCGCTCACATGGGCAGTGCCCGAGACCGACGGAGGCATGCCCATAGATGGTTACTGCATCTTCAAGGGCACGAGCGAGGATGAACTGAAACAGCTCAAGCTCCTGGTAAGTGACCTGTTCTACAATGACACCGAGCTTTCCATGGGCAGCAGGTATTATTACATGGTCGCAGCCGTGAACGGTGTCGGTCAGGGGCTTCCTTCGAAGATCGTCAGTTCGGGCGCAGCTTCCTCTCCGACCCCTCCGCAGTTCCTGCAGCTCCAGAAGGGCGATTCGTGGGTAAAGCTGACCTGGGTACCCCCCGTCTTCGACGGGGCGAGCATCATGACCGCATACAGGGTTTACAGGACGGATGGGGACCCAAAGGAGGTCATGACCGAGATCGACCCCTTCTCCTACAGATATATAGATGAGGAGGTCGAGAACGGCAAGAACTACTCCTACAGGATGACGGCCGTGAACTCCATAGGCGAGTCCGAGCCGACCGAGACCCTCTGGACGATACCGTCAGGGGCACCCTCGCCCCCAACGGACCTGACCGTGCAGAACGGACCGATGTCGGTCGTCCTAAGCTGGTCGGCCCCCGTGGACGACGGCGGGTCAAAGGTCCTCTTCTACCGTGTCCATATAGGGGTCCAGGTCGCAGATGTGGTCCAGTGGAGGTATTCGGACTCGCCCGTCGCCTCTTTCATGGACACCCTTGTCGAGATCGGCATGTCCTACAGGTACTTCGTAACGGCAGTGAGCTCCGAGGGCGAGTCCATCCCGTCCGAGGAGGTCGTGGGAAGGCCCTGCTCGGAACCTTCCGCCCCTGAGGGCGTCCAGATCAGCGAGGGTAACGGTTATTGCAATCTTGTATGGTCCATACCTACCTTCCTTGGAGGTCTGGACCTTGAGGGATATAGGGTCCTCCGTTCCCAACCTGGCAGCGATATGGTCGTCATAGCCGAACTATCCCCCGAGACCACCTCCTTCAAGGACAGGAACGTCACGAACGGCATCGAATACACCTACACCCTGGTAGCCTTCAATGATCACGGGGCCTCGGCTGGGACCGCTCCCAGGTCTGCTGTTCCCGCAGCGGTCCCTGGCATCCCGGTGGGACTTGCCGCTAAGTTGGAGGCAGGGTTCGTCGTCCTCTCCTGGGGCGCTCCCGGTTCCGACGGAGGGGCCCAGGTCTTAGAGTACAGGATCTACCGGCAGACCGCAGAAAGCGGACCCGAACAGATAGCCTCGGTCGACCCCGGCGTCCTTTCCTACAACGACACCGATGTCGTCGCCGGAGGGACCTATCTCTATACCGTCAAGACCGTGAACAGGTTGGGGAGCTCGCTATCCAGCGAAAAGGTCACCGTCGTAGTGATGACAATCCCGGCCACACCCGGGAACATCATCTTGAAGGCCGATGACGGCAAGGTGGAGGTCACATGGGACGCTCCGGCCTCGGACGGGGGCAGCCCGATAACATCCTACGGGATCGAGAGGTGGGAGGCCGATCTCAGCGGCCTTATGATAGTGTCCGATCTGGGGGCAAACGTCCGGACCTTCACGGATGACACCGTTGAGAACGGAAGGACCTATGCATATTCCGTCATAGCGACCAATAGTGAAGGCTCATCGGAACCGGTCATGTCAGACCCGGTCACACCGCTCGGAAGACCTGGAACACCACAGTCCCTTGTCCTTGCCGAACGGAAGGGAACGGTCTCCATAGGTTGGATGGCGCCGGCCAGTGATGGTGGCAGCGGGATCGTGCTCTACAGGATATACCGCTCTTTCGAGAGCGGGCCCTGGGTCCTCGTTGGCGTGGTGGAGACGGGGATGAACGCCTTCACTGACATCGGACCTAAGGACGAAGGTACCTACACATATATGGTCGCGGCAGTGAACAAGCTCGGAGAAGGCCCTGCCGCCGCCCAGGGGTCCGTCAAGGTCAAAGGCGATGATGCTTCGAGCGACCTCATCAAGGACAACATAGGACTGCTCATCACGGTCCCCATCATAATCGTCCTTGCGGTCCTTCTGGTCATTATGCTCCTCAGGAAGGGGGGAAACGATATGCAAGCGGGACCAGTACCCACCCCCTCACCTGTGGAGATCGATATGGGTCCGGGTCAGGACCTTACTTCCCAGGAGAACGTGATGATGTTCGAACAGGCAATGGACCGTGAACAATAGGGAATCTCATCGAAATGATCTGTATACCCCCACCCCGGAAAGGGGGAGTTTGCCACCATGCTCCCCCTTTCACTTCTCATGTCCGTCGGAGCAAGGGCCGATCATCTATGGGACGATACGCCAATATCCCAGACAGCCTCATGAACGGTCCATGGATGAAAAAGACCTCATTGCCACTTTTCGAGAGTATTGATGATTAGGGATCCTTTACGGACGCCGACACGATCATCATGGACCTTCGCGACGTGAAAAAAATCATGGACCTGTGATATAGATATACCCTCTGGATCCATCTACCATTACCGTCTGACCGTCGTACAAGATCCGCGTCGCATCCTTTACATGCCCCACAGTGGGGATCCCCCTCTCCCTCGCCAGGATCGCCCCGTGTGAGAGGGTCCCTCCCACTTCGAGGATGAGGGCACCCGCAAGGGACAGGATATGGCTCTGCCCGGGATCGAGCGCCTTAGCGACGACGACATTGCCCCTCTCCACGCCGAAACCCTCGTCTGCATGGTGAAGGACCCGAACCCTTCCGCGGTAGGACCCAGGGGAGATAGCCTCACCGGCGATACCACCATCTGAATTCGGAGCATCTTCACCTCCTTTAACTGAATCGAAATCGAC
>JBFYMY010000021.1:0-3167 GCA_041304645.1 Thermoplasmatales archaeon | reverse complement strand
GTGCAGGTGGAAACGGATGCCATCGTCCCGGTCCAGACCGCTTACGTGAAAGAAGCATATTCTGCAGCCGTCCTGAGGCCCAGGCTCCACAAGCAGATGGAACGTTTCATGGTGGTCCCCGAGACGGTCTGGCCCACCAGAGGATCATTGGACCTTGATATAGAAGGGGAAGATGCCGAGGGACTGACAGGACTGCTGAAGGATATGAAGGTCGACCGCTCGGTACCACCTGTAAAGTACCTTTCAGGAGGCCCGGGTCAGGCGAAGGAGCTGCTGGACATTTTCCTTGAGAGGGCATCTAAATATTATTCTGAACAAAGGAACGATCCCTCTCTCAGGATGCAGTCCGACCTGTCGCCATACCTTCACTTCGGGCACATATCGCCCCTCTATATTGCCCTCAGGGCGATCTCCAGACCATCCGGCGGGACCGATGCTTTCGTTGAGGAGCTCTTTGTCAGACGTGAGCTATCCCTCAATTTCGTCCATTACCGCAATGATCACGATTCTTTCACGTGCCTTCCAACATGGGCAAGTAACACTTTGATGAAGCATTCTACGGACAGAAGGGAGCGTGTTTACAGCTTGGAGGAACTGGAGCATGGGGAGACCCATGACCCTTACTGGAACGCCGCCCAGCATGAGATGGTCAGTTCAGGGAAGATGCATGGGTACATGAGGATGTACTGGGGAAAGAAGAGACTTGAATGGACGCAGGACCCGAGGGAAGCGTTCTCGAGGGCGCTTCATCTGAACAACAAATATGAGCTTGACGGCAGGGACCCCAACTCCTATGCCGGGATCGCTTGGTGCTTCGGGAAGCATGACAGGCCCTGGGGAGAGAGAGCTGTGTTCGGGTCGGTGAGGTACATGAACGATAAAGGCCTTGAGAGGAAGTTCGATATGGAAGGCTACATTAAGAGGGTGGGGTACAAGGGATGATATCGAACTTCGTCTATCTGGCAGCGGACATACTTGTCATACTGTTCCCGTTCCTTCTCTCGTTCGAAAGAAAGGTGAGGTTCTGGAGGAAATGGCCTTTTCTCGTTCCGGGATATCTAACGGTCAGTGTTATGTTCATAATATGGGACATAATCGTGACCAAAAGAGGGGACTGGAGCTTCAACCCCGAATACACGCTCGGGATAGGACTATTAGGCCTTCCCGTAGAGGAACTTCTCTTCTTCATCGTCGTACCGTACTCCTGCATGTTCACCTACGAAGTGCTCGCATTCTACCTCAAGGACAGGAAGGTCCCCTTTGCCCGATGGCCCTATATCGTTTCCGGGGTATTGTTCCTGATCGCGGCATTCATCTTCAGAGACCAGGGGTACACCCTGCTGGCCATGCTTTCCTGCGCGTTGGTTTCCATTGCGGCACCGTTCATGGCACATTCCATGCTCTCATCAAGGGTCTTCTGGGCGTTCGTCGTGGTCACTATGGGGATGTTCGTAGCCATGAACATGGTCCTGACCTCGCTCCCTGTTGTTCAGTACAGCCCCGATGCGATATGGGGAGGGGACGGCCTCTGGAACGGGAGGTTCTTCCATATCCCGCTTGAGGACTTCTTCTACAACCTCTCCCTTCTGACCTCGTTCTTAATGGTCTATCTGCTAGCGAAGAGGTTGATGACCCAAGAAAAGACCCTATAGCTCATGTATTAGAAACTTCCACTTTGGTATGGGAACGGTATACATCCTTACCTCCGATTCGGTTGCTGCAGTAAGCGTGAATTGACCAAGGACGCCGATGACAAAAGAGATTAATGAGGGATTTTATCTGCTCATCGATGGAAATGACGGGGAATAGCGTTGTTGTAATAGGTGCCGGCTTCGGCGGGATGAGCACTGCGGCCCTCCTAGCGAAGAAGGGATATGATGTCACGATAATAGAGAAGAACGACCAGCCCGGGGGTAGGGCTATAGTCTGGGAGGAGAAGGGGTTCGTCTATGACATGGGCCCCTCATGGTATCTCATGCCCGATGTGTTCGAGAGGTTCTTCGCCGAGTTCGGAAGGAAGGTCACAGATCACTACACATTGAAGAGGCTCGACCCCAATTACCGCGTCTTCTTCCAGGGAAGGGACAAGGTTGATATCAGCGCAGACCTGGAAAAGAACAAAAGGCTCTTCGACACCATGGAGGAGGGTGGGGGGAAGAAGCTCGAGGAATACCTCCGGTCGGCCTCCTACCAGTACGATATCGCCATGGGGCAGTTCATCTACAGGGACTACAGGTCCATGTTCGACTTCCTCAACAAGAAGCTGGTCTTCGAGGGGACCAAGCTCCATATCTTCGAGAGCCTGGACGGCTACGCTAAACGCTTCATATCGAACCCCGACCTCCGGAAGATACTGGAATACACGATAGTCTTCCTTGGGGGCACACCTTACGACAGCCCCGCCATGTATGCGCTCATGTCCCATGTCGATTTCAACCTCGGGGTCTTCTATCCTATGGGAGGCATGGGGGCGCTTGCAAGGGCGTTCCACAAGCTCTGCATCGAGCAGGGAGTGAAGTTCAATTTCAATGAGGAGGTCAAGAAGATAGATGTGGAGGACGGGCGGGTAAAAGGGGTCACGACCGAAAAGGGCCATATCCCTGCGAATAAGGTCATAGCCAACTCCGATTACCCGCATACGGAGACCGAGCTCCTGGAGAAGCAGTACCGTTCATATCCGGAGAAGTACTGGTCCAAGAGGGCCATAGCCCCCTCCGCCATACTGATGTACCTGGGATTCAACAAGAGGATAGGGAACCTCCTCCATCACAATCTCTATCTCAGCGGGGACTGGGACGCCCACTTCCAGACCATATTCAAAAAGCCGTCATGGCCTGATAACCCGTCCTACTACATCTGCTGCCCGTCGAAGACCGACCCAACGGTGGCTCCCGAAGGCAGCGAGAACATCTTCATACTCATCCCGGTTGCTGCGGGTCTGGAGGACACGGACGAGGTGAGGGAGCACTATTTCGAATGGGTCATGTCCCACATGGAGGGCCTTACGGGTGAAAAGCTGAGGGATAACCTTGTCGTGAAGCGGCTCTTCTCGCACAGGGATTTCTCCTCGTACTACAACGCTTACAAGGGTACTGCGCTCGGACTTGCCCATACCCTCAGGCAGACGGCTGTGTTCCGCCCTGCCCAGAGGAGCAAGAAGGTCAAGG
>JBFYMY010000020.1:0-7673 GCA_041304645.1 Thermoplasmatales archaeon | reverse complement strand
GATGCCCAGATCGATGCCCCGTATTATGTCGGGATGGGGCCGTTCACGGCCACGCTACGGGTCAGGAACGCTTGGCAGGAACCTGTCGATCTCCACGTTAGCTTCCTCGGTTCGGAGAGGGACATCCATCTTGGTCCCGAGCAGGTGATGGTGATCGCGGTGGAGACCTCATTGATGACAGATACGACGTTGACGGCCTACATAACAGGTGATGCGGTCCTCTCCACCTCCAGATACGTCAGGCTGGCCGAGAGGGTCCATGTGACGCTATCCCCTCAGATGTTCGACCATGACGGGGAGCTCGAGATACCTTACTCTGTAGAGAACCTGTATAACAGGGACTGCCGTTTCCAGGTCCGTTTCGTCATTGGGGACAAGGTGTTCGTGAAGGACCACTTCCTCTCCGCCTATGCCACGAGCGCGGAATCCCTACCCCTGACAATACCGCACGGGATCTATCTTTTGAATTTCTCCACCCCTATGCAGGAAGGATCGGTCGTCCTGAACGTGGCAACACCGGACCTATTCGTCACCGAGTGCATCCCACAGACCATAGGAGCGGGAATGGACTCATCGATATTCTTCAGGGTCTTCAATCAAGGCCCTGTGGATGGCAATGGAGAGTTCAGAGTGACCATACCAGGAATCTTCCAGGATACCAGGACCATATACTGTGCATCGGGATCATCCATTGAGGTGTGGTTCAACTTCACACTGTCGGACGACCTTCCCAGCGCGACCGTGGGCATAGAATACTCGATCGACGGCAGGAACGGGGGTCTGACGACCTCATACATGGTGGGACATTCCATCGAGGTCAGACCGGTCCTCGATAAGGACCTTTACCTGAACGGGGAGATCATAAAGCTCAACGTGAGCATGAGATATAACGCTCTTGTATCGAACTATACCCTCCGTGTTCAGTTCGGGGATTTCGAGAATACGACAGCGTTCCACCTTGAAAGCTACGGATCCGCATTCTTCCTCTTCGACATACCGGTGGTCCTCACCGGTGAGAAGCTCTTCGTAAGCGTGAACCTGCCATCGGGCAGGTCCCTCTACATCAATTATATCGATGTTCGCGAGAGAAAGGAGAACACGGGTGTGCTCGTGACCCTGGATAGCAAATTCAATACCGGGAGCATGATGAACATCAATGTGACCACCCTCCAGGAAGGTCTTGTGAACCTGACCACACCATGGGGATCATGGTCAGGGACCGTTTCCGGGACGAAGTTCGTGCAGATGCCCATACCTATGTACGTCGTTTCCGGGACCTATGATGTCGATCATCAGTTCGGAGACATGATAGGGTCCACACCGTTCTACGTATCCGGAAGCGAGGCTGCTGTGATCGGCGCCTCCATCTCAGGGGACCTGAAGATAGGGGGCGAGTTCTCGGCCACTATCAAGGTTTGGTCCAACCGGTATGCGGAATATGAGGTCCGCTCCTCGCTCATTGCACCCAGCGGTGAGGGCCACCCCAATATACCGGTTGTCATCTCGCTGGTTCGGGGAATGAATACGATCTCTTTAGGGGAGATGACGTCGAACCGTTCCGGTACGCATTTACTGGCTATGGATATCATGCTCGTCAATGAGACAGGGACCAGGTCCGGATCGGTCAGCTCGAGACACAGGATCGACATTGCCGGTCCATCGATCCTATCCATGCGTACGGACAAGACGAGCTATCTGAGCGATGAGGAATTGAAGCTCTCGCTGCATGTCCTGGAACCTATGGGAGCGGCACTTGCCGTTCTCATCGACGACGAAGAAGTGGCGTATACCGGAGACCTTGGGGAGTATTGTACCATCTCTGTCGGTCTCTTGGGCCTCAAGGAAAGGATGCATCAGCTCAAGGTCGTTCTCAGAACAGGGACGGGGGATGAGGTGAGCGGAGCCTTCACCAATTTCAATATGATCTCCCCCTACTTGTCCGTCAACGCCGCTCCGTCGATGGTGAACGTTTCGGCGAGCTCGTACGTCATCGATGAAGGCTCAGAGGTCGCTTTCCATGCCACGTTCATGGACATCGACGGTGATGAGGTGAACGTGAGCTGGGACTTCGGTGACGGAAAGAGCGCATCCGGGTCTGATGTCAAGCACAGATACGACCGAAAAGGGACCTATACGGTCACGGTCACAGCGTATGATACGAACTCCCATTCGACGTCGGAAAGCATCACGATGGTCGTCAGAGGGGAGGGGAAGGAGCCAGTGCATTGGTGGGTCTATCTGCTGATAGCCTTCGTTGTCCTCTTACTGCTCTTTGTCATTGCAGTACTCGTAGTGCTTACTGTCAGGTCCAGCGTTCATGGTGCCAGGGGACCTGAGGAAGAGGAGTGAATATCACCGGCCATATAGTAAAATAAAGCCCTGGTTCATTTTGGGGTTCAACCAGACCAGACCCGTTTTGGACCTACCATGATCATTGGTCAGTAAGATATCATGTCTTACCTAATCTGGGGGGGGTATTAGATGAGTAGGGGTCAATTGTCACAATTTTATTCTACCGGCTGATGTCTGCACCACTTTTTTAACCATCCGTCAGTCGGCTTTCCGTCTTTCATGATACTCCTGCTGTTGTAGGTTTTCTCCGATGCTTCCGAATTACTGATATTATAATAACTATTATAACAAATAATATTGATGATATAAATAGAACAAATTTGGGATTTAATTTCATAACAGGCTTGTATTCTCCAGCGCCTTTATAATGAATTATTGCGTCATACTCGGTCCAGTTATTCATTGATATTGTCACAACTGAATTTCCATCGATGTTTTTATTAAAAGATAGATCGACTTTTTCGATATATTCTTTATCAACCCTATTGATATCTTCACCTTCTTCATCGGCATATGCACCGATAATTCCATTCCAACTATTGGGGGTAATCCCCAGCATCCCAATCATTGGATCATTGAATTTACTGGAGTGTGAAATGAACTGGATCCTAAAAGTCGAGATAGGTTTCGGCCAAGAGCTGTTACTTATCACTAAATAGGAATTGGACCAACTATTTTGATAATATTCATAGAACGGTTCAAAGAACAAAGGGACGTTAAGTTTATCTCTTGAAGAATATTTTGCATCACAAATCCAGGATACATTGATAGTAATGGTTTTCAATGGTTTTATTGTAGTATTAAAAGCTATAACATTGTAGGTAAAAGGATATTCCTTTGCACCCCAATAATCACTGCATGCAAATCTATGATTGAAGTAATAACTCGTGTTCAATAAAAAATCCTCTGTTACAATTTTTTCATTTTCGATCTCTATTAAACATTTTTTTGGATAATAACTTGGGTCAAAAAAAAGGTCTATAGGAATTGGATTTGTTTCTGGATTCCTAAAAATATAGGTTCCTTTCCCTTCAACACGGTTTTCATAGAGGTTTATAGAAATATTAACATGTTCAAGAAAAATACTGGTATTCATATTAACGGCTTTACCTAAACTATTTACGATGGCAGGGTTGGTATACGTTGTCATATTCGCATGAACATTTGACAAAGGAACAATGAAGAGGGAAACTACGAAAAATATATAAAAAGAATTGATAGATCCCAATATCTTTCTCAGAAGCTTCTCCTCCTTTTTTTTTTAGATATAACCTCTACCGGCCACATTCGTAAACACTTTCCCTTCCTCCAATGGTCGAAAAGGTCGGACTATTCTGTGAACCTCCTGTTCAAAGTTGAACCGACCTCTGAAATAATATATTTTCCCTCTCATGAACATTGACCTTGACCGATGGTGTTACCATTCCGGTCCTGTCATCTCAGGGGTTTTCATGCAGCTGCTTTGACAGGCGGTTTGGGAGCTGGAGATGGCCTTTCCGGGGCCTTCTCCTCCTTCTTCTCATCCTTCACGAAGTGCCCGGAGTCCAATACTATCATGTCCTTGCCGTACTTGTCCGTATTCGCCATTATGAAGGTGTCTGACATCCTTATGCACTTCTTCGGACAGATATCGTTGCAGAGGGCGCAGAATGTGCAGCGGGCCATGTAGAACTTGACCTTCCTCCCCTCGGGGATGAACTCTATGGCCATCGATGGACAGACCTTGATGCACATCTGGCAGCCTATGCATGCCTCCCTGTCGTACAGTATCTTCCCCCGGAAACCGGGCGGTACTTCAACAGGGGGATTGAGCTTGGCCTTTCCCTGCTCGACCTTCTTAAGCGTCCCGTGGACGCTCCCGGGATGGTTCTTCACGGGGAAGAGGTTCGTTGCTGGGTCGCTGAAGAACTGTTTCAGGAGCTCATAGAAAGCGTGCGTGACCATTCTTTCACCTCACAGAGT
The DNA here is from genome assembly GCA_041304645.1 of Thermoplasmatales archaeon. GTDB lineage: Archaea > Thermoplasmatota > Penumbrarchaeia > Penumbrarchaeales > Penumbrarchaeaceae > JALOTP01. The sequence goes on along the minus strand of JBFYMY010000020.1, from coordinate 3,359 downwards.
ATCCAAATAGAGCATCACAGCACCCACCACCGACAGAACGGACAGCGGGACCAGATAAAACCACGAAAGTCTGTCAATCTTCAACCTTGCGGCTCCGACCCTTATCACGGTCACAGCAAAGAAATAGACCAGTTCGATCTTTATGAACCAGAAGACAAGGTCCACACCAAAAGCGGCCCAACCGGACAATGGGGTCCCTATCAGTTCACCAACGTTCCCGGATATCCCGTATGGGAAGAAAAGGGCGACAGCGAGAGAGGAGAACGCAACGGTCTTCACGGCATCGGCAAGGTAGAACATGGCGAGATTGTTCCCGCTGTACTCTGCCATTATGCCACCGCCTATCTCCGTCTCGGCCTCAGGGGCATCGAAGGGGATCTTCGAGAGCTCGGACGGGATTATCAGGAAGAACACGACGGCAAGGAGAACCAGGCCAATGACACCGAGGAGACCTACCTCGCCCCAGAGAGGCTTTGAGGTCAGGTCCGCCACTGACAAAGGTTCGAGGCCAAGGTCCAACTTCGAGAGCCTCCATCCCAGTGAGAGCACGACGACCGAGAGAGGCAGTTCGTAGGACATCATCATCACGAGCTCCCTCTGGGCCCCTACCGTCGCAAGAGGGGACCCCGATGAGAAGCCGCCTATGGCCATCATGAGGCTCGGGACCGCCAGGAGATAGACGACGAGTATGATGTCGCCGTAGCCTTCGAGAAGAGGCATCCAGCCCTCGACCTTGCCCGTTACCGGCCCCAAGGGAACGAAGAGGAGCAGGACCAGGGAGCCCACGAAGGCCAGGAACGGGGCGCCCATGAAGCTCCAGCTCACGGCCCTCTCAGGTAGTATGTTCTCCTTCTGCCACAGCTTGGCTATGTCATAGAAGGGCTGCATGAGAGGCGGTCCGACCCTGGCCTGGAGCCAAGCTGCGAACCTCCTGTCAAAGCCCTTGAGGACCAGCGAAACGATGAGGACCGCAACCATCACGAAGGCGCCGGCCCCGAGCCGTATCATTGCTTCCAGGAACTCGTTCACTGCATCAACCCCCTTGACTTCTTGACAGAGAGGTCATGGAGGACCGCCCAGTCAACGTCCCTTTCCCTTCCTGTCCCGCTGTCAACGAGCGTGACGCGGTCCATGCATCCGATGCAGGGGTCTATGGAAGCTATGATTATGGGTATGTCCGCGATCTGTGCGTCCTTGAACATGGTAAGCCATGACATTATGTTCCCGTAGGTGGGGACCCGTATCTTCCAGGAATCCAGCTCCATCTTGTTCTTCTTGAGCCTGACGTAGTGTATGTCCTCGCCCCTTGGGGCCTCGACCCTTGCCACCCCCTCTCCTTCGGCCATCCTGAGCTTGGCCATAAGAAGAGCGGAGAGGTTGGGTTCTGACGTTATCGGGCCGGAAGGCAGGTTGTCCAGCACCCACTCACACATCCGTATTGCCTCGAAGGTCTCGACGAGCCTCACGACCACCTGGGAGAATATGTCACCCGTTGCCTTGTACCCGAGCGATTCCGGTGTCACGACCTTGAAATCGTCCATCATATCCCCGTAGCTTCCGTAAGGCCAGGAGAACCTGACATCCTTCTTGACGCCAGCTCCCCTTGTGAGAGGGCCGCAGGCGGACAGCTTCAGTGCGTTCTCCTTGGTCAGGACCCCGACGTCCTGGACCCTGTGTGAGATGGTCGGATCGGTCAGGAATATGTCGAGGATGGTATCCTCTAGCTTCCTGTACTTGGCGAATATCTTCCTTGCCTTTTCCACCTGCTCGGGGGTGACATCCCTCCTCACACCGCCGAAGATGTAGTAGGAATAGTTCACCCTGTTCCCGCTGATTATCTCAAGTATGTCCTGTACGTCCTCCCTCACCTTCCAGGTGTAATGGAGTATGGAATCGAATCCCAGTTCATGCCCGGCCACGCCGGCCCAGAGAAGATGGGAATGTATCCTCTCCAGTTCGGCCACCAGTACCCTGAGGTAATCACCTCTTACTGATGGTGTTATGTTGGCTGCATGCTCGACCGCCTTGCAGAAGACGAACTGGTGGGCCCCGGAGCATATGCCGCAGACCCTTTCGGCAAGGTGGAGGACCTGAAGGGGGTTCCTCTTCATCCCGAGGTACTCGACGCCCCTGTGGTTGAACCCTGGCTGTATATCAACATCAAGGACCCTTTCTCCCTCCATGGTGAACTTGAACATGGTGGGTTCCTTGAGGGCCGGATGGATGGGACCTATCATCAGCGGATATGGAGGTGCGTGCGCCATCAGCTGACACCCCCTTGCTTCTTCTTCACGATTGGAGGCCCTCCGGGCGGGAACGGGCGGTAGTCGGCGATGACCTTGGTCCCGTCCCCGCCGCCGGACGGGTCCTGATGGACGTTCCTGACCAATTTCTCAGGTCCGAACTCGTCCTTCCTCCACGGATAGACCCCGACGGGCACCGCATGGACCAGGAAAAGCCTCCTGTTGTCCTTGATACCGTCCATGGATACGCCGAGGAACTCCTGCTTCTCCCTCTCGGTCGGGGTCACTGCAGGGTGGACGTCCGAAAGCGAAGGGATGTGGGGGTCGTCCTTGGGGCACCTTGTTCCAATGGTCACCGTCACACCGTGCCCATGGGACTCGGGATAGACCTCGAAATGGAAGAGCACTTCGAGCTCCTCCCCGAGGTCTGAACCGGAAGCTACGGTATGGTGCGGCCATCCGAAGCCGAGCAGATGCTCTGCGGCCTCGACGAACCTCTCACGCTTCACCCTGATGAATATCTGGTCGTACCTTGTCCTCTTCACACCATTCTCGAAGGACTTGATGTAACCGTCGAAGAGGTCCTCCCTGAACCTCTCTTTGAAGGATGCAAGGATACCGTCGGCCTTCATCTGCTGCTTCATTTCGCCTCCCCCCTCAGTATCTCGAGCTGCTTCCATGCTTCTACCACGCCCATTGTTATTGCCTCGGGCCTGACCGGACATCCCGGAACATAGACGATTATGGCATTGGGATCGACCTTCTTGATGAACTCATCGAAGGGCCCCTCTATGCAGTACGAGTCGTAATACACGCCGCTGGTCGCCCCGCAGTTACCGCAGAGCAGGACCGCCTTGGGCCCTGGGGTCTGTTCGTATATCCTTCTGACCCTGTCTGCCATCTGGCGGTTCACCGGTCCGGTTACAAGGAGGACATCAGCATGTCTTGGGGTCCCCACGAGCTTGATGCCGAACCGCTCCACATCGTACCTGGGAGTCAGCGCGGCGACTATCTCAATGTCGCAGCCGTTGCACGAGGCAGCGTTCACATGGAAGACCCAGAGGCTCTTGTCGAAGGCCTTGTTGAGCTTCATGTGAGCACCTCCAGGAAGGCGAA
>JBFYMY010000019.1:0-9597 GCA_041304645.1 Thermoplasmatales archaeon | reverse complement strand
CACGGCAGCTTCTACGGATACAAGGTTCATCTCCTGATAGATGCCGAGTCAGAGTTACCGATCAGCATGATACTGAGCACTGGCAAGGATAACGATATGCCTCATTTCATACCGTTATTGGACGATTGTATGGAGAACTATGACATCACCGATATCACCAGTGTTCTGGCCGATGCAGGATATGATGTGACAGAATTCAGAAAAGAGGTATTGCAGAAGACCGGTGGAGTATTCCTACCTGCATGCAATCCCAGGAAGAGCAAGGTCCTGCAGAGGATGAAAGCAAGAGTAAAGAAGCTGTTCGATACCCATGGAGAGAATATCAAGACGGTAGAAGACAGTTTCAGATACCTTGGCCAGACATTCCTGGCCCGGTTTGGAATAGAGTTGGGAGAGAAGATAGATAACAAGCTGACCGAGATGATAACGGAACGGTTGCACAGGCATCTTCGAACTGGAGTCGATCATGCAATACTCTGTTTATGATTTGATACATAAAAAAAAAGGCCAACCGTCCGAAAACGGTTGGCCAGCTATTGAATCTATGTTATATTTTTCTCAATAGTCCATGTCATCTCCGCCGCCCATACCGCCCATGCCGCCCATTCCACCCATGCCGCCGGGTCCCTTTGGCCCGCCCTTGGATGACTTGGATGCTATGACATCATCTATCCTCAGGATCATATTGGCGGTCTCGGCAGCTGCCTGTATGGCCTGCCTGCCGACCCTCAGGGGCTCTATGACGTTCAGCGTCCTCATGTCCTCTATCTGACCGGTGAAGACGTTCACGCCGTGATACTTCTTCCCCTCGGAGTGGGCCTTGTTTATTGCGATTATGGTGTTTATCGGGTCGAGCCCGGCGTTCTCAGCAAGGGTCCTGGGAACGACCTCGAGGGCATTGGCGAACGCCTCTATGGCGAACTGCTCCCTGCCGCCGGTCTTCATAGCGAACTCCCTGAGGTGCCTTGCGATCTCGACGGCAGCGGCCCCGCCGCCTGCAGTGACCTTTCCATCTTCCATGGCGCCTGCGACCGTGGCAAGGGCGTCGTGAAGGTTCCTCTCAATCTCATCGATGACATGCTCGGACCCGCCGCGTATCAATATGGATACGGCCTTGGCGTTGGTGCAACCGGTGACGAAGGTCATCATGTCCCCGCCTATCTTCTTCTCCTCGACCATGGCGGACGTTCCCAGGTCGGACTTTGAGAGGTCCTCAATGTTCGAGACTATCTTTGCACCGGTCGCCTTTGCGAGCTTCTCCATGTCCGACTTCTTGACCCGCCTCACGGCATAGATGCCCTTCTTTGAAAGGAAGTGCTGGGCCAGGTCATCTATCCCCTTCTGGCAGAAGATGACATTGGCGCCGACCTCACTCGTCTTTTCGGCCATCCTCTTCAGTATGTTCTCCTCGTTCGCGAGGAACATCTGGAACTGGGAGGGGTCGGTGATCTGGATCTTCGCATCGACCTCGGTCTTCTTCACCTCGTATGCGGCGTTCAGAAGAGCTATCTTCGGGTTCTTGACCATCTGGGGCATGCCCTCGTGGACCCTCTCCTTGTCAACGATTATCCCCTCGATGAGCTCGGTGTCCTTGATGGACCCGCCGTGCTTCTTTTCGACCTTTATGTTATCTATGTCCACGACGGTCTTCCCGTTCCTCTTCTCGGCGACGGATTTCACGGCCTTTACAACGATATCTGCCAGGAGGTCCTTCATATCCCCTGCGGACTTCCCGGTCATCGCTGTCATCGCTATCTTGTAGTAGACCTGCTTATCATCGGAGGTCTTCATCGCTATGGATTCAAGGACCTCGACAGACTTCTCGGAAGCGAGCCTGTAGCCCTCGGTTATGATGGTCGGGTGGATGTTCTTCTCTATCAACGACTCGGCCACCTTCAGTAGCTCCCCTGCGAAGATGACGGCGGTGGTCGTCCCGTCGCCGCACTGCTCGTCCTGGGTCTTGGCCACCTCTATGACCATCTTGGCCGCTGGATGCTCGACATCGACCTCCTTGAGGATGGTGACGCCGTCGTTGGTTATTACAACGTCTCCCATGGAATCAACGAGCATCTTGTCCATTCCCTTGGGTCCAAGGGTCGTCCTCACGGCGTCAGCTATGGCCTTTGCCGCAGAGATGTTGTTGAACTGGGCTCCCTTGCCGCTCTTCCGTTCCGTTCCCTCCTTGAGAACAAGGATGGGTGTTCCGCCTTGTGTATACATGTTCATGCCTCCATACTCCATGTTATTTGGTTAGGGAAAAGGGAGTAAGACGCACTTCTATAAATAACTATCCTTTAAAACGGACTTCTATAAATAAATATCACAACATACAGTTGTAAAGATATGTTTGTTTAATGGTTCATTCTCGAGAAAGATAGCATTAAGAAACGGTTATCTATAGGTGGTTCCTACGGAGCCGTTGGTGTCAGTTTGAGCGATGACCGATATCAGGGCTACAGGGGGCCTGCGCTCGAGGTCCTCAAGCGGGAGAAGGTGGCCGTCTGGGACAGGGTCCTGGTAAGGACCGAAGAACAGGAAGTTGAGGGTATCCTGCTACCCCGCTCGGCCGGCGATGATTCCCACCTTGTCATCAAGATGATAACCGGGTACAATATCGGGATCCGCCATGACCATGTCCTCTCCATAGAGGAAAGAGGCTCAAAAAAGGCCAATTACAAGATACCCGAGAAGGACTTCCCGTTCGATCCGGTCAAACCCAACGTTACCATTCTTGGGACCGGCGGGACCATCGCATCCAGGTTGGATTACAGGACCGGTGCGGTCATTCCCGCATTCACGCCTGGAGAGCTCTTCGGTGCCGTTCCTGAACTGGCCGATATCGCCAATATCAAGACCAAGAAGCTCTTTGGTGTCTTCTCCGAGAACATGGGTCCGCACCAGTGGAAGACGCTTGCCGAGAACATAAGGACGGAGGTTGAGTCCGGGGTTGCGGGCATCTGCATAGGCCACGGTACCGATACCATGCACTATACGGGGGCGGTCCTTTCCTTCATGGTCCAGGACACTCCCGTACCTATAGTCCTTGTTGGCAGCCAAAGGTCATCGGACAGACCCTCCTCCGATGCGGCAAGGACCCTTATTGGCTCCGTCACGACCGCGGCCTATTCCGATGCGGCCGAGGTCATGGTTTGCATGTTCGGGACGACATCTGACAGGTTCTGCTATCTCCACAGGGGCACAAGGGTCAGGAAGATGCACTCATCATACCGTAATACGTTCAAGACATTGGGGGACGTTCCCATTGGGAAGGTGCAGGACGGGAAGTTCACCTATTTCAAGCCAGATTACAAGAGGAGACGACAGGACCGGGAGGTCAGGGTCTTTCCCAAGTTCGAGGAAAGGGTCACCGTCCTCTATTATTACCCCAATATGCACCCGGATATCCTCGAGAGCATGATAGACAAGGGGTACAAGGGCATTGTCATAGCTGGGACCGGGCTAGGCCACGTGAACAAGCCCCTCTACGACCCTATCCAACGAGCCCATGAAGAGGGCATCCACATGTACATGGCGGTCCAGACCCTTTACGGATATGCCCATATGTTCGTCTACGACACCGGTAGGGACCTCATGGCAAGGGGCGTCATCCCCTTGGACAATATGCTCCCCGAGGTCGCCTACTGCAAGCTGGGGTGGGCAATGGGAATGACGCAGGACCCCGAAGAGGTCAACAGATTGATGCTCACACCCATAGCGGGGGAGATCACTCCCAGGGAGCCATACAATGGCTTCATCCAGGGCCAGGGCGGCCTTGATACGGTTGAGCATTTCCTTTCAGAATATACCTGAGGAACGGTTCGCGAAAATGGACAAATTCTCCACATACAATACGTTTTTAAATACTAGTCCATATGGGGTACCATAGGGTTTTTTTCGTTGTTGGGGATGGTGTCTCCCCTGGCGATGCAGGTGGTCCCATATGGAACGCAAGATGGTTTCGGGCATGATATCGAAGGGAACATCGCTCGTGGTCATCCTCCTCATGCTATCCCTGGCCGCGGCCTCGTTCCTGACCGTGGGATTGAAGGTCATCGACAAGGACGTCACCCCTATCCTGACGGAAGATGGTGGATATTCCCTATTCTCCATAGGCGACTTCGACAGGGACGGGGACGGTGACATCGCACTCGGCATCCCTGATGACGGCACCAAGTTCCAGCATGGCGGGAGCCTTCATATTTTCTGGGGCGAACCGGCCGGGTTCCCTCCTTTCTATCCGTACAACGCCGATCTCAGCATCTACGGCCCCATGGACTTCGGTCTGGGTTCGAGCGTGGGGAGCTGGGACCTCTACGGGACCGGGTGGAAGTACCTTGTCGTTGGCTGCTCCGGGGCCTATGGGGGGGCTGGAACGGCCCTCATCTTCGAGCCGGTGACCATCAACGATGCCCCCAAGGGGGCAGAGCTCTTCAGGGCGAACTCCGTTCTGGAGCTCAACGGGACCGGGACTCGGGGAATGGGCGCCAAGGTCGTCACCGGAGAAATGTCAGGGGACCGGTTCGAGGATATTGTCCTTCTATCGTCAGGGAACGACACCGTTCCTTCCAAGGCCACCGTATACTTGGGCGGGACCCAGGTCTCCAAAGGGATGACATTGACCCTAGGCAACCAAACCATCACAAACGATACCAAGGTCGCACATATGGACCTTTACGGCCGCGGAAGGGAGGCCATCATATTGTCCACCCCTGAGAGGGGAGAGGTAAGGGTCATCCATCTCAACATATCGGAGCGGAGGGCGGCCATCCCGGGGGCCAATGGAAATGGGATAGTGGATTTCCCGGGTACCCTGAGCTCGACAGGCAACACTTTCGGATGGGGTGCTGGGGACGACGGCTGGGACACATCCCCGACCCATATCTACGATGCCTCGACGGGATTCGAATCGGTCAGGTACAATCAGGCCACCGGGAACGCCATCACCTATGACAGGTCCATATCCCGGGTCAGGGAGCTGCAGATCGAGGTAGGCGGTGTGCTCACCACTTCGAGCGACAGTTCGCAGTCCGGCGCTTACGGAGCATCTTTCCAGATACCCCCTTCGGACCTCGAGAACATCAATTCGGCCATTCTCTATTACGATTACAAGTACGAGAACTTCGGCTTCGAGAACAACGAGAGGATGTGGATAAAGACAAGGTTCACTTTACCGCCGGGGACCGTCAGGTACCTCGGTTACAACCTTGATTCGAATGCTGACGATACGTCCGAGGTCTGGACGATGGTCGGTGTGAATTCGGGAGGGACAGGGACGTTCCAGTCAGGCAAGGGAAGCTTCTCCACGGACCTCTATGACCTCTTGAACGGTCCGGGGGAATATTATCTGGACCTGGGCGGCAAGGTCTCAAGGTGGACACAGCCAAACGAGTTCGGGCTCTTCCAGTTCGATAACATATCGCTCACCTTCAGGGCACTCGGTCTGGAGATCGATGTAATGACAGGCTCGGGGCTACTTGGCAGCTCGATACTGACAACGGATGTGGACGGGGACGGGACCAATGACCTGCTCCTGTCCTCGCCCCAGGAGGGCAAGGTAAGGATGTTCAAGGGCGGACTGAGATACTGGGACGATGCCCCAAACCTGAACCAGTGGCTTTCGAACATGACCATCTCCGGGACCCCGGGCGGTGGTATAGGGAGCGGATTGGCCATCATAGGCAGTTCGGCCTTCACCCCCGCCGTCGGGCTCCTTGTCTCGGAGATCGGGATACCTGGTGACCAGAGGAGCGGGGCGGTCCATCTCTTCAACCTTCCCCTTACGATGGGGGACACACCAATAGGGAACGCATTCTATACTGACCTGCCAGCTGAGGGGGAGTACAGCTATGGAACGGACATATTCCCGGTAATGGACCCGGACGGTGACGGTTTCGATGCGGTGATGTACACCGCTTTCGATGCCAATGGGAAACTGATGACAATGGTCATGGAGAGGTCCCCCACCGCTCCGGCCATAAGGTTCCTCAACCCCAGATGGCATCAGACCGTGGCTGGAAAGATCGAGATCAGGATAGAGCTCGTTGACCCGGACGGTGACGCAGACCCTATGGACATCAGGCTTTTCAAGGCCGCCGATAACAACACCTGGTTCTACTTCGGGAACGGTTTCCCCGACAGGGTCGAGGGCAATGTTGCCATCAAGGACTGGGACACGAGCGCCGCCAATAACGGGAAGTACTTCCTCAAGGCGACGATACAGGACGATTACGGACTGCAGAGGACGATATACACGGACTATGTAGAGGTCTTCAATCACGCCCCTCCAGTCGTCACTCTGGTCTATCCGGGTGACGGTATAGTCCTCAAGGGCAAGGAGACGGTATCCGCAAGGGTATCCGCCCTATCTGGCGAGGTCCTGGTTTATCCCGTCACGTTCCATCTGAGCAGGGACAACATGACCTTCCAGCAGTTCGCTGAGTTCTACGGTCCTAGCGGTGGTGTCGGGAACGACTACATAATGGAGTTGGACACGGGAGAACTGGATGATGGCCCTATCTGGTTCCGTGCGAACGCATCTACGGAATACGGGCTCGGGACCAACGTAACGAACAATGTACCGTGCATCATCAATAATTCATATGGTCCGGTGATCGAAATGCGCTACATCCCGAAAAATCCCGTTTCGGGTGTCCAGAACATCACGGTCAGGGCGCTGGACCAGGATGGTGACCTGGTAGAGCCCGTTCAGATCTTCATCCGTGAGCCGGGCTATCCTGCATGGGACCTGCTGGCGAACATGACAGGACCTATCGGTTCCGGGAACTACCATTACCTGTGGGACACGACCGAAGTGGACAATGGCGAGTACGAACTGAAGGCCTCAGTATCTGATTCGACCTTCTTCTATTCAGAATCGGTGCTCAACACGACCCTGGTGGTCCACAACCTCTATCCCCCATCGGTCCGCTTCTTCGGTATATCGACCGGGGATACGGTCAAGGGCATCGTAAGGGTCAAGGCAGAGATAGCTGACAGGGACATGAACATCCTGGATAAGAACATCAGCTTCTACTATCGCAAGGACGGGCTGGACACATGGAGCTCCATGGGCCAGGTCGTACTGTCCAAGGGAACGGCCTATGCCGATTGGGAGACCACCAACATGGAGAAGGTCCCGAACGGTCAGTACGACCTGAGGGTCGATGTGACCGATATGGACAACCAGACGGCAAGCGCGGTCCTGCAGAACGTCCGTGTCCTGAACCCTTACCTCCCCAGGATAACGCTCAGGTTCCCCTCCAACCAGGTGCCTCTCTCCGGAACGGTCCGGCTCATGTTCGATCTGTCAGATGATGCACCTCTTCAGGACGATAACCTCACGGTCGATGTGTTCGTGTTCGACCATTGGGAGGTTCTCGAGGGGACTAGAAAGGAGGGGGCCGGTGGTGCTTTCGTTCCCTGGAAGGACGAGGCCTATTACGTGGACTGGGATACGACCGAAGAGAAGGAGAAGGGCGAACCGCTCTTCCCTGACGGTCCCGGATACGATGTCAGGGTCACGGTCAGGGACCAGGACGGGCTCACGACCACGGTCAAGACCCCCGTCTCCTTCGATGTGAAGAACAAGGGGGTGGTCGTTGATGATGATGACGATGACCCATCCTTGTCGCTCCCCTCATGGCTGCTTGCGGTCCTGGGTCTTCTCGTTTTCGTCCTCATCATAGTTCTGCTTCTGGGCCTGGTGCTCTTCAGGAAGGAGAAGAATGAGGAAGAGCCTCATCCGCCGCCAATGATGCCTCCGCCCCCGGTGGAGAGGCCTGCCCCCACCGGCCAGGCGCAAAAGGACCGCTCGGATTCCATCTATTCTCCTCCGGGATGGGGCTCGGCCCCGGAAACGCCGCTCCCGGTCCAGGAGGACATACCGATGTTCACCGCCGATCAGGAGACGCCCGACCTGGGCATGTACTCGTCCGGTCCTGAGCGAACGGAAACGCCATCAGCAACGGTACCTCCTCCCCACCGTGGGGCGATGAGACCCAAGCATGTCCACGATGAGCCTGCTCCGGACGTTGTCCTGCCCGAAGGTGTCGTACCCACCGCTCCTGGCAGGAAGAAGGCCCCCAAGAGGCCGAAGAAGGTAAAGAAAGAGGAGCCAGAGGTTGAGGACTGGAACGTGGAAGATGAGGTCGAAGAGTTCGAGGAGATGGACGAAGCGCCTCCTTCGGTCCTTGTCGTTGTGTGCAAGTGCGGTAACGAGATAGAGGTGGAGGAAGGTGCGTCCAGGTTCACCTGCCCCGAATGCGGGAGGACCGGCAAGCTCAAGAAATGACCTGCCTAATGTAAAAGACCTGTTCCAATCTTTGGTTTAATACTCCCCGCCGATGCCCCGTCCGTGAGCGCTTACACAGCGCAACGGGTGAGAGCTATGAAGGAGAGCAGAACGAAAAGGGCCGGGCGCTTCGTCGTCCCGGCGGGTGCGGTCTATGCACTGGCCGCAGCAATGGCACTGATATGCTTCACGGTCCTGGCAGTTGTCATCGCCGGGCCCGGGGACGACCATGATATCAAGGACCCTCCTGTGATAAAGGTCCCTCACCTCTATATTGAGGACGTTTTCTTCAGCGAGGAGAGCACAGCCGATACTACGCTGAAGATGACCATATACATAACCAACGACGGGACGGACGATGCCCAGGATGTCACGGTCGATATCTGGCCTGTGGCAAAGGAGACCAATATAGCAACGAAGAAGCAGACCTTCTCCGTTGGTGATATTCAGGAGAACTGCACCAGCGAGGGGACCGTGACGATAGAGCTCCATCCGTCCGTCCTCCACTCCGTGGAGGTCAGGGTCATGGAATCGGGCATGCTGGTCCTCAAGGGAAAGGCTTTAGTTACGCCCTCGGGGAAGGGCGGGAGCGAATATCAGAACGTCCAGGTCAAGGGCTCAAGGCTCGATTCCGATTATGATGGTATGCCGGACGAATGGGAGAGGTATTATGGGCTGGACCCCTCGGATCCCACGGATGCGGTCAGGGACAAGGATGGTGACGGTATCCTCAACATAGATGAGTACAAGACCAATGAGCCACCTGCGCATCCAGCTGATGACGATGATGATGATGATAATGGATTTGATCTAGGTCCTGAACTTGAGGATAGGGCGGGTGCACCAATTTTTCTCGGTGCAGGTCTCATGCTGCTCCTTGTGATTGGTGTCATTGCCATCCTGATAGGGGTGGCGGTGAGGTCCAGCACAAGGAAGGATGAGGGCAGGCCATCACTGAAGGGACCGGAGAGGGACCCTCCTCATATGTTCGAGCACAAGGACATAGCGGAGCATTCGGAGACCGTTCGATGTTCGGAAACCGGTAATAATACCCAAGAGCATCCGGTAAGGGAGGAATGAGGCCATGAAGGCCGGGGAGGCACGGATGAGACCATTCACCCCCACTGGAACGCACCTTATCGTTCCGTGCCTCCTTTTTGTCATCATCATGTTCGTCCAGTTCGCTTCCGCTCAGGAGCAGGACGAAGACAGGGACGGGATGCCTGACAGCTGGGAAGAGGATAACGGTCTGGACCCCGAATACTACTACGATGCGAAGCAGGATGATGACAAGGACGGCCTCAAGA
>JBFYMY010000018.1:0-17329 GCA_041304645.1 Thermoplasmatales archaeon | reverse complement strand
ACGTAGAGCGTCCTTAAATTCTTGAGCTCGAGCTCCTTTCCTATCAAGAACCTGATGGTCGGGCCTACCGTGGACCAGTACCTCTGTGCAAGCGACCCGGAGATGGAGAGCAGCATCCTGTCAAGGACCGTCTCGACATCGGGCCCCTTCCTTTGGTCAGGAAGGTCCTTGAAGAACGGCTCCATATAGGAACCTGCGAGCAATGATATGGCCTCCTTCCTGGTACTGGCCTCCGCCATGGACTCAAGGAGTGGTCTCCCCAGAAGTCCGGGGTCGGGCAGCAATTTCCCAAGGGTCCGTTCCCTGTCAAGGCCAGTTGCCAGGGACCGCAGGATGATATTGAGGTTGTAACGATCGCACAGGACCCTGTGGAGCTCTGCGATACCCTTCCGTCCCCTCCCGGAGAGCCCGCTGGGAGAGGAGAAGGCATCCAGGGAGAACATATCTATGGCCGAATCGACCGCTGGTAGGTCCATATCCCCGCCCTTCAGCTCGGGCGAGACATAGGAGTAGCTCGGGTGGACCTCAAGCACCTCGAGGAAGGTGGCCAGGTCCTTGCTGGCAAGCAGATGGTTCTCGAACTCTTCTGTCAGCTGGCCGACCGGGTTCAGAGGCTCCGTTCTCCTCAGGCGAACCCTGATGAGCCGCTTGAGCTCCTCTGATTCGTACCTTCTGATGAAAGGCACTATGACCGGCCTTGCTGCCTTGGGGGTCTCTTTGGACAGGTTCTCGATGTAGGAATGGAAGGAAGATATCAGGTCCCTATCGATATCCATTATCGTGACGGAACCGGCCTGTACAGAAAGCTCTCCCTGGACCAGCTTGGAGAGGGCGTCGGGCGTCGCAGCGTCCATCAGGGGCTGGAGCTCATCCTTGGATAGGAGCGGGTTCCCTACGGTCGTCAGCCTTGAATTATGGAACGAGAACTGTCCGTGCCTGACCAGCCATCTGAGACCGAATAGCGTGCCCCCTGCTACCGAGGCGATGCCAGCCGCCCCGAGGGCGGCGGTGGTTCCCATGGATAATGCCGCTTCGAGCAAGTGTTTTGCACCTCATTCCTCGAAAAGGGTCCTTGATATCCCTTCCCTCACTGACTCCTCGTTCTTCTCCAGGATGCCCTGGAACGTCATGTCCATCACCCTGGCCCCATCTGATGATACCGCAATGAAACCCCCTATGAGGTCGCGGCCATGGAACCTTCTCAGCAAGGGGGGGAGCTCACTAGCCCCTTCGATGGTGATGCCCATCGTTCCCTTTCCACCGAGCGCCTTTGCATCCTTTTCCCTGACCGGGAAGAGGGTCATGTCCCTGCCAAGGGCCCTGGAGGCAATATCCCTCAGAGGCAGGAGTCTTCGTGAGAGCTCGGTCCCCTCCAGGCCTCTGAGCCTGTTCCTGAGGGCTGACATAGTCTCCCAGATAAGCTCCTCCTTGGCGTTGAGTATCACGTTCCTTGACCGCCTCCTCCCCTCCGAGATGTACATGTTCCATAACGCTTTCTTCTCCTTTGCGAGCTTGGTCTCCATCTCCTCCATGGCCGCCCTCAGCTCCCTACTGGAGGCCTCCCTCATCTTCGATATCCGCACTTTGGTATCGGTCATGTACCTCTCGGATTCCAGGTTCGCCTCGTCCTGGATCCGTTTCACGATGTCCGGCAATCCCACACTACCAACCTCCGTTAGGTCCTAGAGCATACCGGACGCGAGCAGCAGGAAGATGGCCACCAGAACACCGAAGATGGCCATGGTCTCGGACATGACCGCATAGATCACGCCCTTGCCGAACACCGAATTGTTCCTCCCGAAAGCGGCTCCGGCGGATTCCGCCGTTATCCCCTGCGCTATCGCGGAAACGCTGGATAGGGCTATGACGATACCTATCGCAAGTGCGCCCCAGCCAACATAGGGGCTCTTGAGGACGGCTATTTCCGGGCCCGCCAATCCGGTGAAGTTGAGCATAAGGATGGCCAGGAGCAATCCGTAGATACCCTGGGTCATCGGGACGGCCTGGTATATTATGAGCCTTCCGAACTTGTCAGGTCTCTCGGCGGTCACTCCCGCGGCACCGGCACCCACTATCCCGATCCCTATGGAGGATGATATGGCGGCTATGCCCATGCACAGTGCAACTCCTATGAAGACAAGGGTCCTGTTATCCCTTACCATCTTGGAATCGGTCTCGTCAGCAGGGTTGTCATAGGAATGGTATTCCTCTATGTTCGTGGCCCCGTCGTCGTCAAGGTCCCCGTTCGCGTCATTTGTCGTATTGTCCAGACCGTTCGCTCCCTCCCAATCATCGTCCATGCCGTCAAAGTCCATGTCCCGGGTGGGTTCCCGGACCGCATCGGACCCGGCCGCGGTCAGGATCATAAGCAGTGCGGTCAGACCAGCCATCAACAGCAACATCCAAGCGTTCTTGATCATTGGCCATTCCTCCTCTTTTCGTTCGTATATCGATATCTGAGATGGACGGTCGGTCCTTGCACGACCGGATGAAAGATGGTGGTCATGGACCACTACCCCCCTGATGCCATTCAAGATCGGAGATCCTGGTGAGCACCCTTTCCCGGCCGAAGGGGGAGAAGAGCGTCCCGCCTCCTGAATAGAACTTACCGAAGAACTCCACATACTGGAGCCTGAGGGCGTGGACGAACCCGCCCAGTATCTGAATTAGGAAATTGAAGATATGGAGGATGACTACCAGGACAACGGCGAGGGGTATGAGGAGACTTCCCAGGTCCATGACCATCTCCGCAATTATATTGAATGCCATTGCAAGCCCGAACGTGGACAGCCACAGCGCAAGGATCCTCGTGTATGATATGACATCCCCAAGAAGTCCTTCCATGGAGAAGAAAACCATTCCCTTGACCTCCATGATAAGCAGTACGGTCCCAGATAGGAAGGTGACAAGCGCTATGATGGACAACGTGCTGTCCATCACCCATGCCTTGAGCAGGAAGTCTCCTACGAAAATGATGGCCCCGGTCTGGACCAGGAACCAGGAGATGGTCCCCTTGACGAACCCAAAGACGTTCCCGTTCTTGATCCTGTCCGCCCCTAAAAGGACAAAGCCTAGATTGAGCTGGAGAAGACCTATCACCATGGACATCATGAACAGGAACATGGGGTCCCTCAAGGAATCGTAGGGCAGCTGGTATCCGAAAACCGTCAATGCGTAGAGCGGTCTCGTCGGGTCCCCGTATATGAGCCTCGGGACCAGGTCCCCGAAGAAAGCGCCCATCCAGATGCCTGCAACGATGCTTGAGGCGCCCAGAATGGTCACAAGGTAACCTATGTCACGCATGGACCGGCTCCTCTTTACCTTGAGGATGATGAAGAGGCCGGCAAGGGCGAACATGAGCCCATAACCGATATCTCCCAGCATCAGGCCGAATATGATGATGAACGGGACGGATATCCAGGCGCTGGGGTCCAACTCGTTGTACCTGGGAGCGGCGAAGGTCACGGCAAGCGGTTCGAAGAGCCTCCCCAGGAAGCCGTTCTTCATCTTGATGGGGACCCTGTCCGATTCGATCTCCGATCTGGAAGGGGGGCTGGTCGAGATATGGAAGGCATTGCAGGAGGCAGACCCAACAAGGTCATTGAGCTCATCGAGCCTGTCCTTCTCAGCCCAGCCGGAAATGACGTTGGTATATCTGGTCGATCTTAGGGAAATGGCCGCCCGGTCCCTTTCAATGTCCATTTCGACCTGTTCCCGGCTCCCCCTTGCCCTAGGGAGCAGCATGAGGGAGAGCGATGAGGCTTCCTTCGAGAGGCGGACCTTCCTTGCATGTAGGTCCTCCCTGAGCCCCTCGAGCTTTGACAGCACGTTGGGAATAGGGGTCGAGAGCAGTTCCGGCCCCATCTTGTTCCTGTCCGAAAGGGCCCTTATCCTTGCGATATCGACCGTGAGTTCCGAAAATAGCTTTCCCTTCAGTTTCTCCTCGAGCTGTCCCGCCGACGATCTGGGATATATGATCCGGACGGCGTGGAGACCCTCCTTACGGTCCAGAAGCGACCCTGATATGTCCCCGTTAGCTCCAACAACTGCCTTTTCGAGCTCATCATATCTCCTTGTCAGGCCCACCTTGACCCTGACCATGGTGAGATGGCCCAGACCTGAAAGGACCAATTCGAGTCCCGAGAGAGGTCTCAACCTTTCGCTCAGGTCCCTTACCGTTTCGAGCTCGTCATCCAGGGCCTCCATGGACGAGCGGAGGGGGTGCAGTGACCTCTCGGCTTCGGTAAGCCACCCCTTGAGGTCAGGATAGAAATTCCTGGAGATCTCCATGGGTTCGGGTCCGTTCAAAGCGGCCAAAAGCCCTTTCACTGGAGGTTCATAAGGTTCCAGGAACGTTGTCAGGTCGTCGAGCCTGGATTTAAGGGTGGTGAGTACCTTGTTCGATAAGGGCTCCCTTAGGGTCTGATCGGTCGTGACCTGAACTAGCCTGGACGTCTGCAGTTTCGATAGCACCTGCTGAAGGTCCTCCTTGAAGAGGAATATGTCCACTTTGACCATTCTCTTAGGATACAAGACCCTCACCTACGATACAATTGCTAGGTCCTATCCGAAGAGCCCGTCCAGTGCCCTCTCGACAGCAGGACCTATCCTGGACCTTGCCCTTCCGCTCAGACCCTTGGCTATCTCTGCACCGTCGTTCCTGATCTTTGCAGCCTCTGCACCGGCAGCCGCTCTTGTAGAGTCCATATCGGAGACGGACCTTGCCCGAAGCTGCGCAAGTGCCATCTCCCTGCTCTTATCCAGGTCCGATGAGGCTTCCTTCACGGCCCTCTCTGCCCTTTCTTTCCATAGGGCCATCGTCCGTTGGGCATCCTTCTCGGCCTCCAGTAGCCTTTCGAGGTCGTCCCTGCTCATGTCGAACACACCGACCAGCGGTCTTGCCGGCGGAACCTAATATATCTTCATACTTAACACTTGTTCCTACTGTCCTGCGTGTCCATGTATTCAACTGTAAGGAAAAAATGGATAAGAGAACGAAAATGGTGCGGATATGCATCACAAAGTAACATTGATGTCATTCCGTGCATATTGCAGGGGACAGGGCGTCCATGATTATTACAAAAAGGATATTCTAAAGGAAATCTTAAAAGACCGTTACTGAATTGGGTAGAAGGATATCGTAGCTAAGGAGGCTTGTACGGCTTGAGCATTGAGGGCCAGGTAGCAGATGCTAACAGACAGAAGCTCGAGATGGTCATCCAGAAGGGTGACCAGATAATCTCGATGCTCGAGAAGCAGGGCATCAATACGGAAGAGTGCCGTAAGAAGATGAGGGAGGCAAAGGACCAGTTCTCAACCGGTGACATAATCAGGGCGTACAAGCTCGCTCAGCAGTGCATCGGGGACCTAATGAAGCTCAAGGAAAGGGTCGGGCCTGAGAAAAAGGACGACAAAGGGTCGGTCCAGAAGAAGGGGAAAGGGGTCTTCGCCCTTATCAGGGACAACAACGCAGAGATACTAAAGAAGATAGACGAATGGAAGATCATTGTCAAGGGATGGAGGGACAAGGGGTACGACTTCGAGAAGGACGAGAGCCTGTTCTCCAGGGAATTCGAGGAGATAGAGAAGAGGTTCATCTCCATAGGTGAACAGATAGAGAAGGCGGAATCCATAAGGGTCCAGCTGAAAAGGCTCAGGGGGGAGTACTCCGAGATAGGCACCGTTCACAGGAACAAGCTCACAGACATCGAGGCCTCCGTTTTCAAACTGGACAGGCTCGATGACCTGGACCGTCGTGTGAGGGGTGTGAACCAGACCTTCAAGGCCTTGAAGGAGAATTACACCAATCTCCGCAACAGGCTGGGCAGGTATGGCAGGAGCGGCCTTAAGACCAGGTTCCTCGAGGATATACTCGAGAACGATGAGGATGTGGATTACATAGAGAGGCAGTTCAATCTTTTCGATTCGAACCTTGAGTACCTCATGAAGGAAAAACAGAAGCTCCAGTCGTTCAGGGAGGAGGTCGTCATAGACGATTTCAAGGACCGTGTCGCTGAGATAGATTCCCTGATGGACGATCCAATGATGCTCGATCGGGTCGTCGAGAAGATGATAGCGCTCGAGAAGCTCATCAGATCGGAGAAGGACACCCAGAAGAGAAAGGATGAGGAACGAAAGAGGCGGCAGGAGATAAGGAAGAGCCTGGACAAGTACTCGTCCGAAGGGTTCAAGGTCACTACGGTTGAGCAGCTGCTCGACGAGAACATGAACCTTTTGGAGGAGGAGTTCGACATTTACATCAGACAGGTCGCAAGATTGAAGTCCCTCAAGGAGAAGCTGTTCAAGATGGATGCCACCGGGTTCGAGGAGGAGGTGTCCAAGCTCTCCGAGAAGCTCAACGACCCAGAGAACCTTGACCAGGTGGAGAGGGAGCTCGAAGAGCTCAAGGACAGCATCCTCAACAAGAGGATGCGGCTCCAGAGACTGGAGAACGCCGTCAAGGAATGGAGCGGCATGGGCTTCAAGGTGACCAAACTGGAAACAGCACTGAAGAAGGATATCGCCGAGGCCGAGAAGGTCTATACCGATTACAAGGCCAGGATAGAGGAATTGAGCGATTTCCAGACGAGGCTCCAGGACATGGGCCATAAGGATATCTCGGACCAGGTCCACAAGATCACCATGATGATCAAGAACCCGGAGCTTTTGGACACGGTAAGGAAGGAGATGGCCCGCATCCAGAAGACCGTGACGGACATAGAGGCCGTCAAGGCGAAGCGCAAAGAGCTCAATGTGCTCCTCAAGGTCTGGAAGTCCCAGGGATACAAGATAGACAGGATACTCGAGCTGATGAAGGAGGAGAGCACATATAACGGGCTCGAGGAGATCGTCCTTCACTATACAAGGTCCATCGCTGCCCTGGAATCTTTCAGGGCGGAACTAGTGGTAGAGGAGCGCGGTTGGTTCCCCCAGACCGAATCCTTCATAAGGGAGAACATGAACGACCCTGATAGTTCCCAGGAGATACTGCAGAGGTTCGATGAGCTCAGGGAGCTCAACAAGAAGGAGGAGAAGCGGCGTGGGGAGATACAGAGAAAGCTCAAGGAGCTGGAGTCTCGCGGGATAGATATCTCCAGGATCGAACCGCTTTTGATGGGCGACTCACAGTACCTTACGACCGAGTACGAGGTCTTCAAGGAGAACGTCAAAAGGCTCCTGAAGCTCAAGGCGACCCTGCTGAAGGACGCGCATAGGAGGTCGGACCAGGACCTCGAGATGCACGCCAAGGCTATGAACGATCCATATTCGATAGACGTTTACGAAAAGGAGCTTGACGGCGGCAAGAAGCAGTCACCGGTCCCAACGAACGAGGCCGGTCCATCCTCTCTGAGCCCTGTACAGCCAGACCAGTTGACCCCGGCCCAGAGCGTTGACCAGATCAAGGAGGCCGCCAAACGGCTCTTCAGGGAGAACAACTACGAGGAGGCCCTGAAACTGTTCGAGCTCGTACTTGACGTGGACCCGAACCAGAAGGAGAGCCAGTTCTATAGGAAGAAGATAATGGCCAAGATAAGGCTCCCACCGGTCCAATCTGCGTCAGGGCAGGAGGAGCAAACGTCGAGCGCTTCGGTCACGGAGGCAGCGCGCCCCGATAGCAGGGAAGAAAGGCCACCGACCCGAAAAGATGGGGGAAAGAACCCCAACCTGGATGGGAAGACACCGAACCCGCACTGCCTCTCCTGCAAGGGTTCCGGGAGCTGCATCTGGTGCCAGGGTTCGGGAAAATGCTCGACCTGCAACGGGGTCGGTCTCTCCTTCGGTTCCACCTGCACCACATGCAAGGGCTCCGGGAGCTGTTCGGTATGCAAAGGCACAGGGGTATGCAGCTGGTGCATTTCCTGAATTAAGGATTGATAGAACCTGAGGTGTGACGAATGTTCGATCCGAGGATAGTATTCCTGTTGCTCATCCCATCGATCGTGTCCCCGTTCGCCGCGGGGCAGTGTTGCGATGTACCACCTGTCCATATAATGAACGATTCTATGGTCCTTGTATCGAATAAGGAGGTCTGGACGACGGATGTGTTCGTCAACGGGACCCTCGTGGTGGACGGTGAACTGCTCATAACGGGCGCGGAAGTCGTCCTGGGGGGCGCTGGGATAAGTGTCACCGAGAACGGAACCCTCATGGTCAGGGATTCCAGGATCTCACCACACCCCAACAACACCGGGTTCTACCTGGAGAACAGGGGAAGGCTGGAGCTCGACGGAACCGTGCTGGACCGATGTTCCGATCCAGACAATTCGCTCATAGGGGTCTATCAGGTCTCCAGCTCGCTCATCATGAACGGTTCGATGATGGTCCGGTCCGGGCTGATCAATTGCCAAAGGAGCTCGGTCAGCATCCGGGACAGCAGCATCTCCGGTCTGGTATCGTCCGAGAGCGATTGCATCGTGAAAGGGGGCAATGTCACGTCCATGGGGCTCACCCAGTTCGGGAGGGGCAGGATGGAAGTGATGGATGTCCATGTCACTTCCTCCATCCCCTTCTCCTCGCCAATATCCGCCATCTCTTCGCTGGATGGAGGGGAGTTGGTCCTGGAGGACGTAAGGATAGATGGGTCCTATGACGGAGGGATATACTCAAGGAACGGGAGACTCTCCATAAACACGGTAACGATATCCCTTCAGGACGGTCTTTACGGTCTGAGGTCGGAGAATACCACATTCGACCGTCTGGAGGAACTTGATATAGAAGGGTCGCTAGAGGGGATGACCCTGCTCGGGGTAAGTTCCGACACCCATGCCAAGGATTGCATCGTCAGAGCGAACTATACTGGACTTGTGTATGATGGGGCTGGGACAATGACAGTGGTAAGCTGCAAGTTCGAAGTTTCCACATATGGTGCCATCGTCAAGGGTCCGACGTTCTTCCAGTCTTGCTCATTCAAGGACAATCTTATCGGCCTCATGGCCGAGGATGGTTCGTTGAAGGATTTACGGTCCTGTGAGTTCATAAGGTTCACCAAGTGGGGGATTGAGGAAGAGTCCTGGACCCCCAAAGAGCACCATGGGAACGTTTTCGTCCCATCCGGGTCAGCATTAGGTCCCTTGTCCTGGTGGGGTCGGGTGAATGTTTCCGTTCGATCGGACAGGGGTTTCGAGATAGAAGGAGCCGAACTGGAGCTGACCACAATCGGAGAGGACCCTGTCAGGATATCCGATGGTGAGGTCGGAATGGTCTGGGGCTATGGTACCGATGACGGAGGTACGATCACTTTTGACTCTGTCATCATCTCAGCAAGATGGGGAACAGCCTATGAGAGGGTGAGCATAAAGCCCTGGGAGGTCAGGTCCATTACATTGACGCTCAAACTCTCTGACCTGAACGTGACCGGTATCTCAAGGAGAGGTTCCGTCATAGATGTTGAGGTCACTTTGATGGGGCCAGAGGTCCGGGACGCAAGGATCACGCTCTATGTGGACGGTTCCTACAGGACATCCGAGCTCTTCGAACTTGGGCCCAACGGGACAGCGGTATTCTCGTTCCCGCTCTCGGGCCTTAAGGAAGGGGAGCGCGAGGTGACCGCCCGCGTCCTTAGCAGGGATGAGTACAGCAGTCTGGATGGCACCCTGCAGGGAAACAATGAACTGTCACTTACGTTCACAATGAAAGAAGATGGGGGGAGGGACGCATCGTACGTCCTTTTGGGACTTTGTATCCTGTTCGTCTCCATCGCTGCCCTGGTCCTTGTAGGATACGTTAAAAAGGAAGGTCCTAAAGTTTAATAGGGTCCTTTGCTTCCCAAAGACCATGGCCACTGCATCGTCCAAGGACATCGAGTACATGACCGTATCCGAGGTCTCGGGCCCTCTCATGGTGGTCGAAGGTATAGAGGGCGCATCATACGGCGAGGTCGTGAGGATAAGGTCTCCCGACGGAAGGATGAGGCTTGGGCAGGTGCTTGAGGCCCATACTGACAGGGCCATAATCCAGGTATTCGAAGGAACTAAGGGCCTGGACACCAAGTCCACCTCGGTCAGGTTCACCGGCGAGACCATGAAGATACCCGTGTCGATGGAGATGCTCGGCAGGGTCTTCTCTGGTACCGGAAGGCCCATTGACGACGGACCAGGGCTGGTCCCCGAGGAGCGGCGGGACATAAACGGGGAGCCCATCAATCCGACCGCCAGGGAATACCCCAAGGAGTTCATACAGACCGGAATATCGACCATAGACGGCATGAACACCCTTGTAAGGGGTCAGAAGCTCCCCATTTTCTCCGCATCCGGCCTTCCCCACAACGAGCTGGCTGCCCAGATAGCAAGGCAGGCGAAGGTGCTGGGAAGCAGTGAGGAGTTCGCCGTCGTCTTCTGCGCAATGGGGATAACGGCCGAGGAGGCGAACTTCTTCAAGAGGTCGTTCGAGAGGTCCGGGGCACTTGAGCGAACGGTCCTCTTCCTGAACCTGGCGGACGACCCCACCATAGAGAGGATCATAATCCCGAGGATGGCCCTGACGACAGCGGAGTACCTTGCCTTCAAGAAGGGTATGCATATACTTGTCATACTAACGGACATGACCAACTACTGCGAGGCCCTCCGTGAGATAGCGGCGGCAAGGGAGGAGGTCCCGGGAAGGAGGGGATACCCCGGCTACATGTACACGGACCTTGCCCAGATCTACGAAAGGGCGGGAAGGATCATCAACAACAAGGGCTCCATAACACAGATACCCATCCTGACGATGCCCGATGACGACATCACCCACCCCATTCCGGACCTGACCGGCTACATCACGGAGGGGCAGATAGTGCTGTCAAGGGACCTCCACAGGAAGGCGATAAGGCCCCCGGTGGACCCCCTGCCATGCCTCTCCAGGTTGATGAAGCAGGGCATAGGCAAGGGAAGGACAAGGGAGGACCACGACCAGGTCTCCAACCAGCTCTATGCCGGATATGCCGAAGGGGTGAACCTGAGGGACCTGGTTGCGGTCGTGGGCGAGGAGGCTCTGACCGATAGGGACAGGTCCTACCTCCACTTCTCCGAGCTGTTCGAGAAGCAGTTCATCAACCAGGGCCCGGAGGAGGACCGGACCATACAGGATACCTTGAACCTCGCGTGGAAGCTCCTGAAGACGATACCGAAAGAGGAGCTGAAAAGGATAGATGAGGCGAATATCCGGAAGTACTATCCGGCCTGATGGCTCAGACCTTGTTCACACCATAGAGAACGGAAGCCACGACCGTTGGCCTCTTGGTACCCAGTATCTCCGAATAATCGGTCATTTCGCAAGAGAAGACCCTATGTTCAAGGGGAGAGCCCAATAATGTGCCCGCCACTATGCCGGTGACGGCCTGGTCGTTCATGTTCTTCCTGGCGGACAGTAGGTAACCCAGATGGTCCTTCCTTTCGTAAAGGAGCTCCAGGTCGGATCCTATCATCCTGTCGATTAAGCCCAGGTCCTCTGTCACATCGGTCATGCCGTACCCATGGCCGTAATGGACCAGGTCACCGGTGATGAGGAGCGCGGTGTCGTCGTCCAGCTCTTTCATCAGTGCCTTCCCCTTCGCCTCAATGTCCTTGACCATGAGCTCAGGTTCGGTCAAGGACCTGTCCCTTACGACGAAACGTCTTTTTAGTTCGATCTTTGGCTGCCCCAACGCACTTTCGACAAGGTCGAGCATGAAGCTCAGGCCGTCAAGGGAGAACTCCTCCTTCTCCGGGTCGTAATCGAAGCTATGGACAACGCCCAGGGCGAGCACCTTGCTCTTTCCGGATCTGTGGACGGCCCTGACCGTCCTCAAGAGGGGCATGAAGCTCGAATCAAGGTAGGTGTGGGGAAAGGATAGTGCGCCACCCCTTTTCAGGACCGCATCGACGTCCTTGTCCGGTCCATCCCACAAGGACCTAGCTCTAGCCTCGAGCTCTCCTTTGCGCCTCTCACGCTCCTCGCTGTAATAGGCCCTCCATGTCCTATCGCCAAGCATTTCCATGCGGTCACGACCTTAAAGGGGAACGATGGTATCTATCAAGCATCATAGCGCCTCCCGTTCCTTACATAGGTGGATTGGTCTTATGCTATGTATTCTTTTTTATCCTATCCACTGCCCGGCAGCGTCCAAGGTGACATTTCCATTGGTCCCTGCGTTTCAGCTTATGATCTCACCCTTTCTCCCGCACTCGGGACAGACGATGTTCTCGAGAGCCCCCTTCTTCATGGCATCCTTGTCCACATGTTCCTTGAAGATACCCCCACAGAACGGGCACTCGAGCGTGACCTTGATCATCTCCCTTCCCCGGGTGGGGGGTGGCGGTGGTGTTGGTTCCAACTTCAGCGGGACTGCCCTGCTAGAGGCCCCCACGGATTCGGCTCTGGGGGGCATCAGGGGTCTGGTTGCGGCGGCCTTAGGAACGGGTTTGGGTCTTACAGGGAGCGCCGATGGTCCCTTGGCAGGCCTTTTCGCGGGAATAAGGTCCAGGATCCTTGGCCGCTCGGGCACCTTGCTCGTCGGTCCTACCGGGCCTTTGACCGGTTTGGAGGCCTCCCTTGGTCCCACGATCTCTATACCGGCCTCCCTGAGCCTATCCCGGAGCCAGTCCCTTCTCCTGTTCCTCAGGAGTATCAGGATGAGGACCATCAGGAACAATATAAGGAGGAGCGGTAGAAGGCATATCAGGAACTGAGCAAGGTCCCCTGTCAGTATCAGCTCCCCCTCCTCCGGAAGGACATCTATGGCGATGGTCTCGTTCGACGAGGCCCCATTGCTGTCGGTAACGGTCAATCTTACGATGAGGCCTGTACCCTCGGAAGCGCTCCTCCATCTGGTCCTGGCACCCCGGTCCGAGCTCCCATCGGGTAGGGTCCATAGAAAAGTGAGATGATCGTTGTCCGGGTCAGAGGACCTGGAACCGTCGAAGATGAAATCCTCCCCAAGGCGCCTCTGCGTGCCGAACTGGGCGTCTATGACGGCGACAGGAGGTCTGTTGGCCGTGACCAGGGCCGGGGTGAAGCGGATAGCATCCACGTTCTGGTCCTCGTTACCGGCAAGGTCGACAGCGGTCACCGCTGCCCAGTGAACGACCTTGGGGTCAAGTCCGGTCAACAGGGCGCTCGCCTCATATGACGGGACCTCGAGCCGGGGGGTCAGACCGCCGAGGCCGCCGAAGGTACCTGCTCCCGCATATACCCGGTAAAGCATCAGGTCATCGACCTCTGACATGTCCCATGAAAAGGATACCTTTCCATCGCCGGTTACGCTGTACTCGAGTCCAGAGACCGGTGGTGGCGGGGTGGTGTCGTTTTGAGCGTTCTCTCCCCATACCAGGATGTCGTCCAGGAACAGCCCGCCGCCGACTCCGTCCTTCCCGGAGCTCAAAGAGACCCTGAGCTTCGTCCTGCCCCCCGTGAGGCCTCCCAGGTCGAAGAGGCTCTCTTTCCAATCATAGGGCCCGCTGAAGCCGGCCTTACCGTTAAGGGGGCCGGTATCGGCGCCCAGGTCATGGAAGGTCGAATCGGCGCCTACAGGGGCTATCGGGACCCATTCAAGGCCGCCATCCATAAGTTCGAACACGGCGCCGCAGGTGGAGGCTGGGCCAGAGCTTTCCAGTGCATGGTGGAGCGAAAGGAAGGCCGTTTGGAACCCCGTCAGGTCGAACCAATCCGATTCGAGCGTCGTATGGCATGTTCCGCTGAAGCCCTCCGCGGACGATGTCCCGCTCCCGGCCTTCAGGACCTGTCCCCGGGACAGGGACAGACAATCCGGGACGGAGGTTGGGGAGGACCAGGAGGCGTTGCCCTGCTCTGTCCGGACCGTGTAGGGTCCGGTCCCCATTGCCATGTCATCATAGGTGAGGGCATCGACGGCAAGAGAGGTGAAAAACTGCTCGGAACCCTCTGTCCCCACCCCTAAAAGGACTATATCGATCCAGAACTGGCCCACTTCATCGGGTGTCCATCGGATGATGTTCTCTCCGAGCATGGATGGTGTAACGGTCAATGCCCTGTCCAGCAAGACCCGCTCTCCGGAGGCAGAGACCATGATACGGACGCTTGCCTCCCCTAGAGCGTCCAAGGGGCCACCTGCAAGGAAGAAGGAGAAATAGGCTGTATCGAAAGCGCTCAGGTAGGTAGGATACGCAGAAGGCCTTGAGAAATGGACAGGGACAGGGTCGGTCGAAGAACCGTAGAGTGCGATCTCATCCAGTATTACCCCCCTTCCCTGAAGACCGTCCGGAAGGTCCGTAAGGTGGAACCTGATATCGAGGGACCCCCCTATATGGTCATCAAGGGAGATATTGGGCGCCCTCCAGGCATCATCGGAGCTGCCAGTGAATTCTTCAAGGACCTGCCAATCATGCTCCGGTGTCCTCGCCAATACCTTGAGAACGTCCCGCTCAAGCGCCTGGCCTGTACCGGTCAGGTCGTACCAGATAAGGAATGAGATATGGAGCGATGAGAGCTGTGAGGTGTCTATCCCGGGGAGGTCCAGATACGCGTCGGTCCCGTTCTCGTAGGTGCCGTTCAGCGGGGCTCCCCAGGCCCCACCCCTTGCGCTCCCGGGCCAGGGGCTTTCAGCGGTACCACCTCCAGGGACCCCCCATTCCCAGGGGTCGTTCGTCCCTCCATGGACGAAACCGCCGTCATCGTCGTTGAGATCGAACCTCACCGTCTGTTCGAAACCCTCGCCCGAACAGATAACGTCATCATGCGCTGCGGCAAGGACCGTGATGAGAAGGAGAGCGGATGCAAGTATCGCTCTGTATCCATTCATATTATCGTTCAATCTCCTAGGGACCGGGTCATTGGAGTAGCCCATTAAGGTTTTTTTAAACTATCTGTCCCGGAACCTCCCGGTCACCGCTTGACAGCTCCATGAAGGCCTTTTCCAGGGCAGGGACGGCCTCGGAGGCCCTGGCCTGTATGAAATGGTCGGACAGCGACAGGGAATGCTCCGAGGGCTGCGGATTCACCTCTATGATGGTCGCCCCCGACGACCTGGCAATGTGTGGGAGCATGGCCGCAGGGTGGACCATGCCGGAGGTCCCTATTATGAGCATGGGCAGGCCCGAACCGGCGGCGGTGAAGGCCCTCCTCATGGCCTTCTCTGGCAGGCTCTCGCCGAAGAAGACTATGTCCGGTCTCTTTACAGCCCCGCAGGAGCACCGCCTATCGAAGGAGGGATATGTCTCCGGCGTCAGGACCTCCCTTGCTCCGCAGGAAGGGCAGAGGATGCGTCTCGCATTGCCGTGGAGCTCCAGGACCTCCTTCGACCCTGCAAGCGTGTGGAGACCGTCCACGTTCTGGGTCGCTATGAGGCCGACCAGCCCCTTCCGCTCCATCCTTGCAAGGGACAGGTGAGCCTCATTGGGCTTGGCCCCAAGGGATGTCCCTATGATATCGTCCAGCATCTTCCACGATAGCTCAGGCTCCCTCCTGAAGGTATCTATGTGCCCGTAGAGGTCGGCATCGTACCTGCTCCAAAGGCCCCCTGGTCCTCTGAAGGGTGGGATGCCTGAATCGACGGAAATACCAGCCCCGGTCACGACCATGAGCGGCCCCCTGCTAAGAACGGCCTTTACCGCCATTGAACATGAGCTTGCCAGTCCGTTCAATCCATCACCCGGCATCAGCACTCATAGGGCTCATCACTTCCTTCAGCCCCTGGATGCATCATCATCTGCCGCCGGGACGATGGTCCATGCAGGATATCTACTTGTCCGAATATGCGGTGGCATAGACGAGAACGCTGGTCATGAGCGTCTTCTTCTTGGGGTTGTACGCACCCAGGTTCATTGAGGTCATCCTTATGTTGCCGACCTCCGTGAAACCCTGGCCATAAGCTTGCTCCAGGGCGCGTAGGGTCGCCTCCCTCCTTGCCCTTTCGAGTATGGGCAGGAGAGAGCCCATCCTCCCCCCTACCAGCTGCCTCCATTGGGCCAGCCAGGTCTTGAATGTGTCAGCCCCTATTGTCACGCTTCCCGTGACCATCGCGACCCTCTTAACATCCTTCATCAGGGGCCTCTTCCTGTTGTGGAACACCATCTTGCCCTTCAAGGCGGCCTCCCTTCTGGCGAGGTCCTCCAGGTGCTTCTTCTCGATGATCGTCCCTGTGATCACGGGGACCACGAATATCAGTAATGATATCAGAGCTGGTAGGATGATGAAGCAGAAACAGCAAACGACATCTTCTGATGCCATCCGACCACATCCTCACTCGACGACCACTGCTGTCCCATAGACATAGACCTCTGCTGCACCCTGCATGAGGGAGGCTGTGGAGAGCCTGACATTGGTTATGGCGTTGGCCCCCATCGCCTGGGCGTTGGCGACCATCCTGTTGGTGGCTTCGGTCCTGGCCTCCTCCATCATCTCGGTGTAGCCCTTGAGCTCCCCGCCGACTATGTTCTTGAGCCCGGCCATTATGTCCTTGCCTATATGTTTGGCCCGGATGGTCGTTCCGCTCACAAGCCCCATCACCTTGACTATCTTCTTTCCCGGTATCTCCTCGGTCGTCACCATGAGCATTTCCAAACCCCATCAAGGTCAAAGGGCCAGAACTATAAAAAACTCACCAGTCTCCCATGGCACCTCCCAAATGGTTTAAGAGCGTTCGATGATGATACGGGGCGGTCAGGGGCGCGATAGATGGGCAGGTCAAAGTTCGAGATCGAACTCCTTTCCCTATACGGGGACGTGAGAGCGGACATAGAAGGGAGGATAGCTGAGTTCCGCACCATCTGGGAGGCAAGGGACGAGGAGAGGGTGCTATCGGAGCTGAAGTTCTGCCTCCTGACGCCCCAATCGAAAGCGCTCTCATGCTGGGCCGCCGTGGAGAGGATGGGGTCCGAGGGGGTCTGCGCCGGGACGCCTAACGAAAAGGTCGAGGAGTGCTTAAAAGGGGTCCGTTTCCATCACAATAAAACGAAATACCTGCTCGAAGCAATGGAGAGGTTCGAAGGCGAGGAAGGCGGTATAATACCGCTCCTTGAGGGGTTCGAAAGCAGCCAGGAAGCAAGGGAGTGGCTGGTCGGGAACATCAAAGGGCTCGGCCTGAAGGAAGCTTCCCATTTCCTGAGGAACGTTGGTCTGGGGGAGGACCTTGCCATCCTGGACCGGCACATACTAAGGAACCTTGCCCTTGCCGGGGTGCTCCCGGATGTCCCCCGTTCCCTCCCAAGGGGACGCTACCTCGAGATAGAGGTGAAGATGAGGGCCTTCTCATCAGAGCTTGGTATCCCGTTATCCCATCTGGACCTGCTCCTCTGGTACAAACAGACAGGATGCGTGTTCAAATGACAGTAGAGGGTTCGTTCGAAAAGACCTCCTCTCAGATGGGTGAGGTCCTTGCGCAGGTAACGACCATACT
>JBFYMY010000017.1:0-4953 GCA_041304645.1 Thermoplasmatales archaeon | reverse complement strand
TTTTGGGATGTAAGGTGCGATGTCGTAGGTTACGATGTCTCGGACCATCTCCCTATAAGACTTGACCCGCTCTATCCTGACCTGGTAATAACAGGAGGCATCAACATCACCGGTCCTCATGGAACGGTCTATCGCTCGGGCGAGGTCCTGTCGGTGTCGTTCGTTCTAGAGAACCAAGGCAATGTCACGGCATTCGACTTCAAGGTCGCATTCTGGCTGGACGAGAACCTAACGGAGAGCCAGGACATAGTCATTCTGGACCTCAATGGAAATCAGCGATTGATGACATTCCAGTTCAGAACAGAACCTGGTATGCATATGGTCAGGATAGAAATTGACCCGGACAATTCGGTCATCGAGAGCGCTGACCAGTTCATAGATGGGGGAAAGAACGACAACAACGTCCACGTCAGGACCATCACAGTAAAGGATGTGAAAGACGATGATGGGAGCGATGATATGGTTATGTTGATATTTGGCCTATCCGTCCTCGTCGTGTTCCTTGTGATCTGCGTCACTATCTACATCTATCTCAAAGGCCGCAGGAACGGTGATGTGCCAGCAGAAGAATAGGTCCGAATATCTTGGAACATATGGAGACAAGACTAAGTGTGTTCATAACAAGGGAGCTATCTTTTGATAAGAATGGTAATAATCATATATCCATTAGGACCATATTCATTAGGAATATAGAATGGATCAAAGGTGCAGAGGCTGATCAGAGTGAACCTCGACCATTCGGGAACTATGATATGGGCTCTTTCCGCCATGATCCTATTCTCTTCGATGTCGGTGCTGAGTGGAGGTTCAATCGCTCCGATCGATGATAGTGATGGAAGTGAAACAACCGTTGATGGACCTTCTTTGACCAGAGAAACTAGCAATTATATTCACCTTGATGACGAACCAGAGGATTTGATCCCTGGAGGGGAGGTGGAATGGGTCCTTCCTCTAATGAACGCGACCGGTAATCCCCTATCGACCCCAGCGCTGGCCGATCTTGACCTTGACGGGACGATGGAGATCGTTGTTGCCTCAGCTGCTGATGCAGTGTACGCTTTGGATAACGATGGTAGGTACAGATGGAACCCCCCGTACGCAGATTTCACAGGATTTAGAATAGGGTACCCTGGAGAGGATGGTAAGAACTGGTCCTCAGGATTTGAACCACCCCCCATCTTCCCATCAATAACCACCTTCGACCTGAACCCTTATTATCAAAATCCCAAGATAATCGTCGGTTCACATAATGGCCCTGTCAGTTTGAACTATGATGGAATTCGAGATCCCTATCTCGGGCTTTCAGGTGAATACATTTTCTGTACCCCGACCATTACAGATCAGGAGGGGGTCTTTTCAGGAGATAATTCCGAACAAGAAATAGTCATTTGCAGGAGCAACGAGGATGGACGGGCTTGGCTCGAAAGTTTTGAATGCGACCTTGGGGCGATATTCCGGGAGGAGGTCTCGCCTGTTAACAGGACTCCCTTGTTTACAGCATCGGTCGTGGCCTCCGATCTTGACGGGATACCAGAAAGAGGGCCCAACACATTACCGCCAGGTCCGGATGAGGAGCTCGATATAGAGTTCATTTGCTCCTACCCTGGTGTCCCTCTGACAATCTTCTCTAGGAACGGGGTCAATGCAGAGGGGAAACCCAAATATGATCCGACCCTGATCAAAGACCAACAGGATATGTTGATCTTCGGCACTCCCGCGGTCGGAAATATATCGGGAGGTCCCGAATGTGAGATAATCGTTCCCTACTGCAAGGGTTACGGGAACTGGACCAACTGGACCGGAGGGGTCAAAGCCTACTGTCATGATGGAAGCTCCCTCTGGGATCATCCTATCCCGATCAAAGGCTCTGGTGTCTGCACTTCACCCGCAGTATGCCCGATCCAGTTCTCTGAAGGTCAAGGTGGGAAGGTCCTTGCATTCGGTTCGGATGACGGCCATCTTTACGCCCTTGATGCTGCAACAGGTGACCCCCTATGGAGCTTCGATACCGGAGGGCGGGTCCTCTCATCCCCCGCGTTCTGCAACCTAGGAAGGGATGATGGGCCCGAGCTGGTCATAGGTTCCGATTCTGGCATGGTCTTCTGCCTGGACGCCGATCCCTCGGACGGTATCGATGAAGGCATGTCCTATCCGGGTGATGGGCCGCTGAGCGATGTAATCTGGGCCTATCATGCAGGTGCTCCCATAGGTATCTCCTCTCCCGTAATAGGCGATATAGACCTTGACGGTCAGCAGGAGGTCGTCATAGGGGATTCGGAAGGGAGCGTCCATTGTATCTCAGCGGGGAGCTACTCGATACGGGGTCAGATCGATTGGCCCAAGTTCCATTACGACCTTTCGAACACCGGATATTTTCATACAACAGAGTCGTTTGGTGTGGATATTAACGCTAAAAAATATAGTGTGAAGGTGGTCGATCCGGGTATGACCGCCAGTTACGTTCTCCGAATAAAGAACACGGGGTGGGACATAGGGTGCAGGAAGGATAGGTATCTGGTTACCATCGAGGACTCCCTTCCTATTGGATGGACGGCCTGGTTCGGACCTGACGGTCTCACAGAAGGGTCAACACAATTAGAGGTCCAACTCGCACCGAGCAACTCATCGGAAATCCAACTGAACGTCCAAACCCCAACGGATTGTCCATTGATGGAGATGGTGAGGGTCAATGTCTCCGCCAGGCTCTCAGCAGGATCAGATATCCTAGATACGAGAACGGTCCTGACCATCATCAATGCCTATGCCGGTATCGATATCAGGTTACGTTCAGAGGACAGATCAGAGGTCCCCGCCTCCATCATCGATAGCGATTGGGCCCTGCTGGACAACAGCAAGGGTACGGAGTTCATAATAGAGGCAGTTGTCAGCAACCAGGGGAACACCAATGACACCTACCTGCTGACCCTTTCCCCGCCGGACATTAACAATGGGTGGAACTGGTCCTTCGCCGGCACGGGAAACCTTGATTCGTCGGCAACCGTCCCCGCTCCTGCGTTCGATGGAAAGGATGGTCCGTCCGAGGTGTCTCTCCCCGTCAAGGTCCAGGTCCCTTCGGGGACATCACAGGCATGGAACCAGCGATTACGGGTCACATGCAGTTCTCAAAAAAGGCTTTCAT
Organism: Thermoplasmatales archaeon; assembly: GCA_041304645.1. Taxonomy (GTDB): domain Archaea; phylum Thermoplasmatota; class Penumbrarchaeia; order Penumbrarchaeales; family Penumbrarchaeaceae; genus JALOTP01. The sequence goes on along the minus strand of JBFYMY010000017.1, from coordinate 1,814 downwards.
CGGGGTTTGGACCCTTAGTGGTCGAGGACGATATTATGCTAGGATTGGGGAAGGAAGGTTACCGTCCTTTCTACTTGAACGATGACAGACCTTATGCCATGCCCAACGGTCTGTTCAAGATTGAGGCCTTTGTATGGAACCCGTTGGACCACCAGATCAGGTTCGATACGGAACTCTCTTTCGGAGCAGAAGGGTGGAACGCTGTCCAACCCGGGCCTATCTATGTTCCGAGTATGGAGCATCGCTCTATCGATATCACTGTTAGAGCCCCATCATTTTCTATAGGGACCCAAACCTATGCAGACCTCACACTTGAAATGTCAATGAACGGGACCTACAGCGTTCGGTTCACCGAGAGGGCTTACCTGACAATAGGGGCGAAGGACGATTTCAGCATCTCACCGGAGGGCGTCCAGCATCTTGAATTGAACCCTGGTAGAACAGGTTGGGTCGACATGGAACTGATATCCCTTTCAGATACGTCCTTGATGGTCGATCCCACAATATCCTTCGAGAAAAAGGGGTGGGAGTTCCTCATTCAGGACTCCAAAGGGTCAGTGGCATCTCAGCTATTCCTCCCCGGTCTTTCAAGATGTCCCTTCAGGATAGGGATGACACCTCCAGTTGACAGCAGGATAGGTGACCACGATATCGAATTGGAGCTAAGGGCAGGGGATAGGGTCCATCACATAAACGTTGCCGTTTCTGTGAGGTTCCTATCCGACCTTGCTATGCGCAGTGAGATGGGAGAGCCCTCCCTATCCTTGAGAATGGGGCCGGTGGAAGAGAGGACCATCTCCATCAATTATTCGAACGGGTGGAATACGGGAGGACGGATCAGATTGGTCCTTGACTCCTCCGATGACCCATCGGACGTTCAACTCTTCGATGCAAGGATAGAAGGGTTTTGGTTCGGGAACGATCTCTTGGCAGGTAGTATCGAGCATGACCTGACCGGGGAGGTCGATCTATCCGACCTCTATCCTGGCAGGATCTATGCCCATGACGCTGATGTCAAGGACAACGAAGGTCCACCATTGACAGATCTGGACCTATTTTTATCCCCGAATTATCCTGTCCATATCCTGGTCCATTTCAGGGTGCGGGGCCGTGAACATCTTACGTCAGAGGACCCCATCGATTTCCAATTGACCGCCCGGAGCATCAACGGAACGGCCCTCACCTCGTTTTCCATGACTTTGATGGTGGACTATCCGGACCTTACCTTCATTAATCTGAAGGGTACAGAGGTCTTCAAAGGGCAAGGTAACAATGGGTTAAACGATGTGACCTTTGGTATTACCAATAATGGTTCAACCTCATCATCTGAGTTCCAGGTCATTTTGAGACTTGATAACGGGAAGGTCTATGAAAGAACGGTAGGGCCTCAACTCGCAAAAGGAGGCTGTCGATTCGTAAAGTTCAACCTGAGCTCGGTGAAAGGACGACATACTGCCACCTTGGAGATCGACCCTTCCAACGAGGTACTGGAGAGCAAGGACCAGTACATGGACTATGGCATCAAGGACAACAATATCTTCACAGATAGTGTGATCATCGGTGAAGATGGGAATGATAATGATTCACAAACGAACCTTTTAATTTCCATAGTGGTATTCGATCTCGTTCTTCTTATGATTATCCTCATCGGTGCAATGATAATGTTCCGGTATAGAAAAAAAAACATCGAACATAGGGAATGCTACCAACCATGAAGAATAGGCGGGTTTGTCTCGTGATTGCTCCTTAAGGTACCAACCTGTACTTGTCCCTCGGGAAAAGCACGGTCTCCCTGACGTTCGATGCATTGGTGA
>JBFYMY010000016.1:0-10914 GCA_041304645.1 Thermoplasmatales archaeon | reverse complement strand
ATCGCTCCCTCTGACGTTCGATGATATATCGGGGATTGCCCTCTGTCTCGTGGAACATCTTCTCCAGAAGGGACTGCTCAGGTGGGCGGCCCAACATGGACTCCATCAATAGACCGGTCGTTGCCTTATCGAACCTTCCGACCTGTATCACATCGAAGAGCCTTTCGCGAGATGCCCTGCGCAGGGCCTCTGTCAAGGGGGTCGTTGATGTCTCATGGTCACCATCATCAAGGCCCATTCCTTCTGGCCGATATGATCCGAGGATCAGCATCCGCTCGTTCTGTGCGGTCCTTGCCAGGTACTGGAGCAGGTTCAATGTGGTCTTATCCCCCCACTGAAGGTCCTCTAGGACGATGAGCAGGGGGTCCTTCTTGGAAAGTTCCAAGAAGATGCTCGGAACGAGCTCGTAGGTTGACAAGAGAGGTTTCTTCTCGTCCTTGGGCTCAGCGGAAGAGGCCTTCCTTTCGACCTCGATAGAGCTATCGTAGTGTTCATATGTTTCGAGCGGGCCGGACAAACGGTCGGTGCCCGCCATAGGAACATGGATGCAAAGACCTCCATTGCCAGTAGCAAGCTGGTCCATGACCTTGAGCATCCTTTCCACCTTTTCGGCATCATTGTGCCGTAGAAGATGTCCGAGCGAGCAGTCGATGAGCGCAAGGTGCCTGACCATTTGGAAGAGGTCACGGACCCTCATGGCCAGCCTTTCCAGCCTCTTGGGGCCGATCCCCTTGGACTCATCCGTGTCCAGAATGATCCTGTCGGACACCTCGAAGCTTCCGAGGATATCCTCGCCCAGGTCCGCTCCTGCTATCACGATGGTCCTGAACCCCCGCCTCCTAAGATCGGATATGGTCCGCAGAAGGTCCTCCATGGACGATCTGTAACAACCTTGGACCTCGTCCATAGGGACAAGAAGGTCGAATAACGGCCCTATCTTTTCCTGGAGCGCGGGATGCTGCTCTTCTATGGTCCGGATGAAAGTGTCCATGTTCTCCTTTCTGGACCGACCCGGTATGACGCTTAGATGCTCCTTCAGCATCTCTATGAACGGGAAATAGGGGGTCTTCCTGTACTCGAGGCATCTGCCAGAGATATGGTGAAATCCTTTGATCAGGGCTTCCCCTATGATCTCCTTGACGAGCCGGGTCTTACCGATCCCCGCCTCGCCCTCGAGGAGAACCATGCCGCCTTTGCCGGAGCTCGCCGAGTTGAGATGCTCGAAGAGCAGGCCTTTCTCACGGACCCTGTCTATGAATGGAAGGTCTTCCTTGATGCGGTGCGACGGCTGTTCCTGGAGCATGAGTGCAGTAAGATTGCCCAATGGGTTTAAAAACATTATCTGTCATTTTTATCCTCACGGAGAAGATTATGGACCAGGCCTTTAATCTTTATATACCAAAATCACATAGCCCCCAGAAACGCCCATCCCGGCTTGGCTTAGTCTGGCTAGAGCGGGGGACTGTAGTTGGAAACCGGACATATGTCCGGAACCCCGCCGATATCCCTAGATCCCCAGTTCAAATCTGGGAGCCGGGACCATTTTTTTTCTCAGCAATTTACAAGCTTGGACTATGTAAGGCTCCCAAAATGATTATTTATAAATCGATGACCGGGAAAAAAACGTACAAAATTATGGAAGGATTATTTTTTTCCCAAGGTGTGGGAGCCGGGACCATTATCTATCTCAGCATTTTAAAAGCTTGAACAATGTAAGGCTCCCAAAATAATTATTCATAAATCGTTGACTGGGAAAAAAACGTACAAAATTATGTAATGAACTTTTTTTTCCCATGGTGTGGGAGCCGGGAGCTATCACAATCCCCTTGCCCGCTTAAGAGCTGGGTGTTTTCGTGAGCTCTATCTCTCCTACCGGGTCTGTGACACCCAGATAGAGGAGCTTGAAGGAGCATCCTTCGGTAATGGTCTGCCCCTCCCTGAAGTAGAAGAGGTCGTTCTGGCCCAGCCTTGTCACGGGGAAGATGTCCACGAACCTGACATCGGAACCTGGTGGGGCTATCAACAGAGCGCTGACATTGCCCTGCGATATCATCTCCAGTCCAGTGGAGCTCAGAACGTAGGTGAAGTTAGTTATCATCTCAACGGATGTGACCGATATCACGGTCACTATGAAATAAGGGTCGAGCGGGCTCCCGCCGGGGACCTTTCCGTAGCGGCATGACATCATCACCTCGAGTGGTGTGTCGTTCACATTGACCATTATCGTGACCCTGGTCGTGCCCTTGTCCCATAGCTTGCCGTCCGAGGCGTTCAAGGTCACCAGATAGGTCGTCGTGGTCTGGGGTACCGGGTAGTAATGTTCGACCTTGGCTCCGACGACATCCCTGTCGTTATCGAATATACCATCATTGTTGCTGTCCGTCCCGGAATCGATGTCCCAGAAGTAACCCAGATCATCCCCGTCAGGGTCCGAGGACCCTGTTCCGTTCAGGAGGGCGGGCTCTCCGGGGCGAACTATCTGCGAAGGCCCCGCATTCGCCATAGGGACCCGATTCTTATCAGCATCGATGTCGTCACCATCGCCGGGGCTTTCTTTTCCATCCCTGAAGAACAGGAGGTATGCGGCCCCACCAACGACCAAAAGCATGACGATAAGGACCGCTGCAGCTTTCAAAGGACCGATCTGGCGACCCATGGCATGCCTCCAGGGTAGGACCAAAAAAAAAAGGGGGGGCTCAAAAGAACCCCCCCTTGGACGGAGCAAGCGTTCCTTGCTACTTTCTCATTATCTTCATCCAGCCCTTGGACTCGTATATGGCGAGCTTCCTATCGTTAAGGGACCTCTCGAACTCGTCCCAGCCTATGACCTGGAGCCTCTTGTTGTTCCCCTTGGTGAACTGGACTCCCTTTGTCCCGACCACTCTGCCCGGTTTGAGCCTCTTTCCATCGGCTATCTTCTTCGCTTCGTTCACTGCTATCCGTGTCATTGCCATTCTGACCATCCTCCGCAGAGGGAAGCTAACTCCCCTACCCAGACGGTAGAATGAGTGCTGGATATTTAAAACCTTCTTTCTGGCCTACCTTTTTTACGGATTTTTCTGTCACGGATGTATCTTTTCATCATCCCGAACTACCTATGGCCGGCATGTCATTCAGGGGTAGGCTCGGCAAAGGCTCCGAAACCGCCTTCCAGCATCGGTCACTATGAAGGATCGACATATGGACCGAGAATGAACCACTTTTTTATCTATTATGGACGGAATATGGGAGTAATGTTACACCTGCTCCTCATGGAACAGGCCCTCCTGACCCGGTCAAGGTCAATGACGGGAAATGTTCCAAAAAGATGAAGTAAGCGGAACGGACTATGCAATGCGGGGAATGGCCCATGAAAGCATTGATCCTGGCGGCAGGCGAGGGGCAAAGGATGGGGCCCCTCACAGAGAACAGGCCCAAACCCCTCCTTCCAGTGGCCGGCAGACCGTTCCTGGAGCATACGGTGCTTGCCCTGAAGGAGGCGGGAATAGGGTCGGTGATGATCCTCACAGGTTATCTGGGACTGTCGATCAAGGAGCATTTCGGTAACGGTTCCAGCTTCGGTATGGACATAAGCTATATCGTCCAGCCAAGGCAGCTCGGGACAGCAAATGCGGTAAGTATGGTCAGGGACCTCATCGACGGACCATTCCTTTGCGTGAACGGGGACGTACTTCTCACAGGTCCGCTCCTAAGGGGGCTACTGGAGCTTCACCAGAAGCATGGTAGCTCCATCATGACCTTGGCCCAGGTCGAAGATGCGTCCAGGTTCGGTTCGGTCAAGGTCGAAGAGGGCAGGGTGAAGTGCATAATCGAGAAGTCCGGGGAGGTCGGACCAGGACTTGTCAACAGCGGGATCTATGTCCTTACGCCATCCATTTTCAAGCACATTGACAGCACCCCGCTCTCCCCCAGAGGAGAGTACGAGCTCACAACGTCCATCGAGCGGCTCATGGGCTACGAGGAGGTCCTTGCCTACATACCTGATGTCAGCTGGCTTGACATAGGTTCCCCATGGGACCTGCTCCGTGCACATGAGATATACATGTCATCGCTCGAGGGAGATATCCGGGGCAAGGTAGAGGATGGCGTCCACATCCATGGCAAGGTCGTCCTGAAGGAGGGCGCTCTGATCAAGTCAGGATGCTACATAGAGGGCAATGTGATCATAGACGAAGGTGCCATCGTGGGCCCCAACAACTTCATCAGGGGCAGTACCTACATCGGCAAGGGGTGCAAGGTGGGCGCATTCTGCGAGGTCAAGAACTCCATAATCATGGACGGCACCCACATCCCGCACCATAACTATGTGGGAGATTCCATAATAGGGGAGCGGTGCAACCTCGGGAGCGGGACGAAGGTGGCCAACCTGCGTCTGGACGAGGGTCCGGTCCCCGTCACCATCAAGGGAAAGAGGGTCAGCTCCGGAAGGAGGAAGCTCGGGGTCATAATGGGCGACGATGTCAAGACCGGGATAAATGCCACCATAGACGCCGGATGCATGGTCCACAGCGGCGCCCGGATAGGACCTGGTGCCAGAGCAAAGGGGACCGTGCTGAGGGATTCAAGGGTCCTCTGAGGTGTCCCAATGAGAGTCCTCTTGGCCTCGGATGCCGACATCGCATCGATGAACATAAAGGCCAGATTGCTCGAAGAGGCCAGTTGGGAGCCTCTCGCGCCGTGTTGGGGGAAGCCCGCATTCATCAGGGGCGGGTTGGTCCTACTTGAGAAGGCCGGGGTTCATCTAAGCTTCGATTCTGTCGATTCTGATATCAGGGAATACCTCCACCAGCAAGGGGTCAGCTCGGGAAAGGGGCTGGAAGGAAAGGAGGGCCCCGGTCCCGACCTTATCGTGTTCCTCAGCAGACACCGCTCGGAGAAGGAGGTGGATTCGCTCACCGTCCACCCCCCCGGGAACTATCTGGAAGCCCTGTATGGTGGGAAGGAGGGCACCTTGGCGGTGGCAGCCCCGCACCACATGACCGCCGCCCTTATGGCACTCCATAAAGAGAAGCGGGCGGCAGGCCTACCGGACCGCACTTCGTTCGAGGTGACCCATCACGGCCCGTTGCTTGAAACCCCCTGCTTCTTCATCGAGATAGGCTCGGGACCCCATAGGTGGGATAGGGTCGACCTTGCAAAGCCCATAGCCAAAGCATTGCTGTCGGAACGTTTCATGGACCCCCCTGTGGACGTTCCGATTGCGATAGGCATAGGTGGAGGTCATTACGCACCGCGCTTCACGGACAGGGCACTCGAAGGGGACCTCGCCTTCGGCCATATGGTCCCTGACCATATCCTTGGAAGGGCCCCGGACCCGGTCCGGACCTTGGAGCTGGCGTTCGGGTCCACTCCAGGTGCGTCGGTCGCCTGCTTCCACAGGACCAAGAACAACGAGAACGCCCTGGGACCCCTGATCTCAGCGGCGGAGGCATTGGGACTGAAGGTGATGATGGGATGAGGACCATCCCCGTTCATAGCTCTTTGGACATGTAAGGCCCCATACGTTCATAGCCCAGTTTCCGGTAGTATTCCCTGGCTCCTATCCCCGAGGTCACAAGCAAACGCTCCCGGCCCCATAACGATAAGGCGGTCCTCTCGGCCTCTTCGAGCAGCTTCCTGCCATAACCGCGGTGCTGCCATTCCTTCTCTGCCTTTGCACCTATGGGTACCAGAGGACCGAAGACCTTCAGCTCCCTGAGGGATGCCGCACTCGCCATCTCAGGTCTATGAGCGTCATCGGAGGGCATTCTAAGCCTAGCATACCCTACAAGGGCGTCCAGGTGGGGGACCTCGAAGGAGATGAAATGCTCCTCCCCTCCCGATGCACGGTACGTCCTCGTGACCAGTTCGATATCGTCCGGTCCCGGTAATTCAGCTTCCGGTCCCAGCCTGTGCCCGATCTCCCTACAGCGGATGCACCGGCATCTGGTGCCGCGCTCCTCCATCAATTTGACCGACAGCTGCCGGAGGTTGCTCTTGGTCACACCTGCCTCGACCAGGGGCGAAGGTATGTCCCTTTGGACCCTCTGGATACGGACCCACGGAGGTGTCATCTCCTTGATGGAGGCCACTATCCTTGCCGCTTCCTCGGTGGGCAGTTCCCTGTAACTGCCGGCCATCCAGTCCCTGTACAGGTCGGTCCCTTCTATCACCAGGGTAGGATATATCTTGATCATATCAGGCATGAAGCTCTCTTCTGTCAGCACCTTCCGGGCGCTATCAAGGTCCATGTCCGGGTCCGAACCTGGTATGCCCGGCATCAGGTGGTAGCCCACCTTGAGCCCGGAGTCCTTTGCGGTCAAGGTCGCCTCGATGGTATCCTCAACGCTGTGACCCCTGCAGCTAGCCTCAAGGGGCCTGTCGAAGACCGATTGCACGCCCAGTTCGACCCTTGTACCGCCAAGGGAGAGGGCCATGTCAGCCTCCTCGGTCCCGAACCAATCAGGCCTTGTCTCTAGTGTCATTCCAATGCATCTGGTGTCTGCGGTCTCGTTCAGGATGGATGCGTCCTCGAACGTGGGCGAGACCGTCCCGTTCATCGCATCCAGGCAGCCCTTGACGAACCATAGCTGGTAATCGAGCGGCCTGGCGGTTATGGTCCCCCCCATGAGGACAAGGTCCACCTTGTCGGTCGGATGACCTATGTCAGTGAGCTGCTCCAGCCTCTTCCTGACCTGCTGGTATGGATCGAAGAAGTTCTGGGCCGCCCTCATGGCGGCAGGTTCCCTTCCGGTATAGGATTGGGGTGTGGCAACCTCCTGGGTCGGTCCTCCGGGACAGAAAGTGCACCTCCCGTGAGGGCACGGGTAAGGCGAGGTCATTGCCGCAACAACGGCAACGCCCGAGAGCGTGCGGGATGGCCTCTTCCGGAGGAGCCAGATATGGTCCTCCAATGCTTCCGGGTCCGACCCAGCGATATGGGCGATGATCATGGCGTTCGTGGGGATCGTGGAGGCCTTGTGGTCCCTCATCACCCTGACCTTGGCATCCTGGAGGGCCTCCTTTGATGTTATCTCGCCATCAAGGACCATCTTCGATAGCCTCTCGACAGCCTCTGTGAGCCCGGGCCCAAGCTGGTCTGGTCCAGGGAACCTCCTGTCCGGCCCGCTTGGGGGGTCTTTATCAGGGCCCATCGCGCCCGGGAAGGTCATATCATCGTAATAACCTTCCCTGATGGCAGGTCCCGTGACATCATGCTACGGTCCTTGGGAAACGTTAATGAGCGACCTGGGTTTTTCCCCCCGAGGTGCTGACATGACCATACCCCTCCCAGACGATGCTGATGTGAAGTTCATCTATGAGAACATCGATAAGCACACGGATTGGTTCCACGACTGCCTCTGCCTCATAGCCTCAGAGAACCTGGTCTCTCCCCTTGCAAGGCAGCTGCAGGTCAGCGACCTTACCGATCGTTACGCCGAAGGGCTCCCCGGAAAGCGCTACTACCAGGGGAACATCTATGTCGATGAGGTGGAAAAACGTGTAGAGGAGCTCGCCAAGAAGCTCTTTAGGGCCCCACAGGCCGATGTCAGGCCCATATCCGGTACGACATCGAACATATCAGCCTTCTTTGCCCTGACCCAGGTCGGGGACCTGTACGCCTCGACGCACCTGAACGATGGGGCGCACATCTCCTCAGCAGCGTTCGGGGCCGGCGGGCTGAGGGGATTGAACCAGATAACATATGTCTGGGACAAGGAGAACATGAACATCGATGTGGACGCGACCAGGAAGCTTCTGCTCGAGAGGAGGCCAAAGCTCTGCCTGTTCGGAAGGTCCGTGTTCCTCTTCCCATCGCCCCTGAAGGAGCTCTCCGATACCCTCCAGGAGATCGACTGCCACGTATGGTACGACGGCGCCCATGTCCTGGGTCTGATAGCGGGAGGGAAGTTCCAGGACCCGCTGAGGGAGGGAGTCCATATAATGACAGGGTCCACCCACAAGACGCTCCCGGGCCCCCAGGGTGGGGTCATACTCGGGAACCCCAAGAACGAGGAGCAGTGGAAGGAGATCAGGAAGAGGGTGTTCCCCGGGACCCATTCCTCCCACCACCTGATGACCATGGCCGCCAAGGGCATAGCATTCGCGGAGCATATCAAATTTGGCGCCGACTACGCGGACCAGATAATCAGGAACGCCAGGGCCCTTGCCCAGGCACTGCATGAGAGGGGGTTCAACGTCCTTGGCGAGAGGCTCGGGTTCACCAGGTCCCACGCTATGGTCCTGGACGTTAGGCCGCAGGGCGGCGGGGCGACATGTGCCCTGGACCTGGAGACCGCCAATATCATAACGAACAAGAACCTCATACCCGACGACCCTGGGACGTCCATGAGGCCGGCAGGCCTCAGGCTTGGTGCCCAGGAGCTCACCAGGATAGGCATGAAGGGATCCCAGATGAGCGAGGTTGCGGAACTGTTCAAGAGGGTGCTCATAGACAAGGAGGACCCCCTGAAGGTCCGCGAGGATGTGAAGGCGCTCAAGTCCTCCTTCCAGACCATTCATTACTGCTTCGCGCCCGGGACAGAGGCCTATAGGAAATGGCGTATATGCTAGGACCGAGCTAAGGATAACGGACAGACCCATTGACAGACACGGGAGGAAACAAAATGGAATACATCATTCTGTTCTTGGAAAAGGGGAAGAGCGCCCTGCTGGGCAAGGTCCTGCAGGAAGATATCATCAGCAGGCAGTCGATAAAGGTACAGGAGCCCTCATCCTTAGGTTTGAAGGGCGAGGGTACCTACCTTATGATAGAGGGTGCCCCCGAGGCGCTGAACAAGGCAAAGGAGATAGCCGGACCCGAATGCAGGTCCATAGAGGGTTCGGAAAAGGAGGATGTCCGTAAGAAGATCCTGGAAGCGGAGGAGAGCGTGGCCGAGGGGCTCGGATTGATGTTCGGTTGATACCGGTCAATGGACTCCCGTCCTTCTACCGATCTCATCGTCCTATCTTTCTGCAACAGGAATCATAACCCTGTCGGGCCATATCGTTGCCGGGTTCCATGTCCAGGATGCTATTGTAGGCCTCTATGGCGGGACCGTACTCTCCCATTCGCTCAAGGAGGACCCCTGTGTTGATCAGGGAGACTATGGAACGGTCATTGATCCTCATGGCCTCGTCAAGGCATTCGAGCGCCTCGCGCAATCGGCCGAACCGCGACAGGACCACTGCCTTGTTGTTCCAGGCATCCTCGGAGTAAGGGTCCTTCTTTACAGCAAGGTCCAAGTATTCCAAAGACTCGTCCAGCTTACCCTTGGTCGACAGGACCTGTGCATAGTTGACCATGGCCTCCACCGAGCCGGGGTCCCTGTTCAGGAGGTCCCGGTAGGTCTCCAATGCCTCATCGACCATTCCCAGGTTGAAAAGGATGAAACCCTTCTCGTTGAGGACAGATGTACTGCCTGGCCCCTTCGAGAGCAGCCTATCGCTCATCTCCAAGGCCTCTGTGAACCTTTCCTCTTCCATCAGGTGCCTCAGGGACATCATCGAATCCTCCATAACAGAGACATCCGTCCGCACATCGCCGTCCACCGCCTTCTCCACCTCCGCCCTCAGCTCGCCCTTGATGAGCGGCCTTACCGCTGAGATGCCCTCCTCATCTAGCATCTCCCTCAGCACCTCGCTCCCCTTGACGACGTTTATGGCCTGGACAGGCGGACCTGTCTCCGGGACCTCGCCTAGGTCCTCGAACATGTCCCCGACATCGGATGGACCATTCGGCCCATGGTCCGCAACTGGCATTTCCCCTTCGCTTTCCGTAACAGGTCCATTGCGTGAGGGTGGCATGGGGATGGACTTATCCCTGCCTTCATCGAGCCAGTCGACCCTTGCCCTTTCATGCCTCTCCCCTTCCGGGATTATCCCTGCCCTCTCGTCCAGGTCCTTGGGGACTACGAGCCGGCGGACCTTCCTCTTGACCATCGTCTGCTGGTCGGAGGTCGCTTTTTCAGAGGGCGGGACCGATATGGGGACACCCTGGCCCCCGATCAAATTCGAGGTCCTCTCTGGCAACGGTATCGGGGCCCCTCCAGGGCCAGAGCGATGTTCTACATCGTCGGCCACCGTCCCGTTCGCTTCAGTGGGCAGTTCACCGTCCTTGAACTCCATGAAGAGCTGTTTGAGCTCCTGTTTCATCTCCTTCTGAGCCTTGTGGAGCTCGTCCTGGGAAACGTTAGGGTCTATGATATCCCTCTTCCTCAGCGTATGGACCAGATGTTCATGCTCTTCCTCTTCGATGTCAAGGTGTTGGCGGATGCGGTACAGGAGCTCCTCGGTGTTCTTATCGCCTTCCCCGACCTGAACGTACTGCTTCATAAGTGAGCCGTAGAACTCCATGTTCTGGGCTTTTACCTCAGCCTCTGTCAGGCCCTCGCTCTTGTTATCGGAGGGAGCCCTCTCCCTGATCAGGGCCTTAAGGCCCTTTCCCAAGGCCTTCGAGTTTTCCTTCAAGGACATCCAGGGTCCACCCCTTTGCTCCTAGACCGTTTGACCGTACTGACCTAAAAAACCAACTTCAGGTTCCATCTATCCTGGCTTCCATAAAAGACATCTATACTTATCCATTTTTTGGTCCCGTTCACTTTCGGTCATCCCTTACCCCTCCTCTTTTATAAGCGTCACCCCACGTTGGTCCATATGGAGGGCTCACCATGGAAAATGAAGAAAAGACCGCGCCCGATGAAGGAACAGATGGGGCGCTTCGAGGGACAGAAGAGATGACAGAAGAGAACTATGATGATATCAAGAACGAGGTCCACAGGCTCTCTAGGGAGCTAGGGGTCTCGCTCGAAGAGGCGGCAAGGTCGGTCCATGCTTCAAGGGGTACGGTCCCCCAGCCCCCCTCAAGGATGATGGGGTCTTTGAAGGAGGTCATGCCAGGGACCGTCAATATTTCCATACGCGCCAGATTGGTAA
>JBFYMY010000015.1:0-4069 GCA_041304645.1 Thermoplasmatales archaeon | reverse complement strand
TCTTGCTGCCGTCATTAGCCCTAAGAGGAAGGCTTTCATACCGGATATATCCCTTTTTCTGCAATTCGATGAAACCGTCACGGCTGTCGGCAATATCCTTGAAGAGACCGAGCTCCCAGAGCTCCTTTCCCAACAGGTTCTCCTTGGAATAGCCCAACAGGTCCATGATGAACGGATTTGCATCCTCGATGACCCCGGTATCGGCATTCAGGATCAGGATCCCGTCCTTGGCGGCTTCGAACAACCGTCTATAACGTTGTTCAGAGGATTCGAGCGCTTCCTTTGCCTTCTTGCGATCGGAAATATCTACGATGTTCGTGATGAAATGCAGTGGACGGCCCTGCTTGTCACGTTTCATCACCGTGCTTACATCGGCCCAGATATGGGAACCGTTCTTATGGACATACCTTTTTTCGAAACGAGCGCTGTCCTGTTCGCCCTTCAAGAGGGGGTCAAGATATCTTTGGATCGTTCCGATATCTTCAGGGGGTGTCAGGTCCTGCCATCTTTTATGCTCCAATTCCTCTGGCAGATACCCCAGCATATCACAGAGGGCTTTGTTGACGTTTATCTCTCCGGTGGGATCTGTTATTGATTTCCCCACATTTGAGGCTTCGAAAACGCTCCTGAACCTTGATTCGCTCTCCAATAATGCCTCTTCTATCATTTTTCTTTCGTTGATGTCAACGGCATAAACCCTGAAATTATCAATTCCGGCAGGCTTTGCGATAAAGGCCAGGTAGGTCCTCTCTCCAAGAACGAACTCCTTTTCCAGCGTCAGGTCATGAGAACTGTTGAGGTCCCTTGCGAGACCGAGCGGGTCCTGAGGGAGTATCAGGTCCCTGAGGGTATCCTCCGCTCCTTCGAATACCCTTTTAGCCGCGGGGTTAAGGTACTTCACCGCCCCGTCGAGCTCGAACTCCATTACAATGTGGGGGTTTAGCTCTGGGAAGGAAGCAAGATGATTTATGACGTTCTCATTCTCCTTCTTCTTCTTAAGCACCCAAACATAGTTCATGAGAAGGGTCAGCTGGCGAACGTCAGATGAGTTGTAATCGGTCTCTTTATTGGCGACCCCTACCACACCTTCTATCACATTCTTGTGGAATATGGGAATGGTCAGGAACTTTGACAATGGAGCGTGACCTTCCGGATAACCTTTCTTCAGGGGATCGGGGGCTTTGAAGTCATTAATGATGATCGGCCTGCCTTGTCTGACGGCTTCCCCCCATATCCCTATCTTCTCAAGATGATTGACCGTCTGCTTCTCCTGGATGGTACACTCCTTCATGACATCCTTTGACCAAGAATTGAGCGTGAACTCTTTTTTCATGGTATCATAGAAATATAGATAACCTATCTTGCTGCCGGTAAGCTGTATCGCCTCGTCAAGTGCTAGATCGAGGAAGTCCTGGATATCATCCTTTTCATAGATGGATATCCTGTACAGGCTCTCCAACCGACGCTCGTTCAGCAGCCTCTCTTCTTCCGATCCCCTCATCTGGGTAAGGTCATCATATACCGCTATCACATTGCCGTCCGATGAGCGATAGACATAGTTATCGCGCCAACCGCTCATCCTGTCGTCCTGGTACAGTTTTGCGGGGAATTGCTCCGGGACGCCTGACCGCCAGACACGCCTGAACACGTCAAGGAGGCCGAACAGCCCGACCCCGGGAAAGACCTCGGTGACCTTCTTGCCGATGACATCCTTCTTTATGACGGACTCTATCCTTTCAACGGCCTTGTTGATGTCAACGATGATGAAATCGATCCCGTCATCTACTGCCATATAGACGGCCACACCGCTCTTTATCAGGTCAAATAGTTCGCTGTATCTGTTCTGTTCCTCCTTTTTCGATCCCCTACTAGAAACATTAAAGGTGGATATCGACCCCTTATCCTGCGCGCTCGTTTCCTTAATATCCATTCGTTGTCAATGGGTTTGCCTTATTATTATCAATAGTGAAAAGAACTGTGAAAATCTTTTTTCATTATCACCTGAGGTCGTTCCTGGTGAGCTCTATGAGCTTTCGCCTTCCGTGCTTGTACTCCCTGACCAGACCCATTCCCGATAGCGCTCTCACCTCTTTTCTCACGGTCGGTTTGCTCTTTCCAGAAAGCGATGAGAGGGCAGTGTGGTCCAGGTTCTCCCCCCTGAGGTTCGCTTCAAGGATGAGGTCTAGAAGACGTTTGAGGTCCGGATGAAGCGACTGCAATGACATTCTCATCAAGGGTCTGCACTCCCTCATCAACGCTTTTGACTGCTGCGGTTCAAGGACCTCGGCATCCAGGGCCATTAGAACGGAAACACCGCTATGTATCGCCATGTCCCGAACATCTTGAACGAGCTTCAGCACCTCGGGGAAACCATCGTTCTGCACAACGTATCCAATGTCCTCTAGGTAAAGGACATCCCCCCTGTTCAAGCCGGTGATGAGATCATGGACCATCTTCGAATAATTTTGCTCCCTGGAGCATGGACGACCTCTTTCCAACAATAGAACAGAGGTGGGAGCAATGGACCTTGTGAATCGTTCCTCCGCAGACGGTCGAATTACGAGATGGATATCGTACCCTATCCCTTGGAGCTCCTTCAATAATCCGATAACGGCGATCTCCGGAACATCAGAGACCAAATGTAAAGCGCCATCCCTCACGTCGTAGGGGAGCAATGACCTTTTCATCTGGTCCTCAATGACCTTTCTCTGGGTTACGTCATGGAACATCAATTGGACCATTTCGTCTCCCTTCTCGTTCATTATCTTGATATGATTGAGCTCAAAATGGACCGTTCTATCGTCCCTGTTGAGTTTGATCTCGATAGGATTGGGCGATCTGGTCACCTTTCCGCCGGCCAGACCCTCCAAATAATTGGTAGATGAAAGACCTAGACCAAGTACCTCATTTACCTTCTTGCCAATCGCGGTCTCTGAGGGTGTCCTCAGCAATTTGATGGCAGCGATGTTCAGATCGATGATCTTCATTTCATTGTTCACTGTGAAAATCGGGTCTATGGACCTCTGGAAGAGCTCCCTGTACTGCTCTCTGCTCTGATGAAGGGCCCTTTCAACATTCTTTATCGAGGTTATGTCCTGAAGGCTGAGGAGCAGCATATCCTTGCTGCCTATCCTCACCTTGGCTGTCGAACCGAGAAGGACGACCTCTCTCCTCTTACCATCCCTGGAAAGAATGGTGGAGTACTCCACATCATTGTGGGTGCTTCCGGTCCTCCAGGTATCCTCTACCGCATTGAATAGCTTGCAACTCTTGCACTTTGGACCAAAACCGCACCCCCTCGGATCGTCCAAGGAGTTGATGCAGCCCAGAGCTCCGCAGGCGAACGGTGACCCGAACTCCGTGTTCGGCCACCCTGACGCCTCCTCGAACGCCTTGTTGCAGAACGTTATCCTCCTGTCGCCGTCGAGCAGGCACATCATGATGGGGGTCTGGTCGAACATCGCTTTCAACTGGTCCCTTCTCTCTTCGATGGCACTTCTCAACTCATCGAGCTCTGTTACGTCCAGCATCGTCCCTATCAATCTCTTGATGCTACCTTCATGGTCGGTCTCGACCTCTATCACCTGATGGATGGACCTTATGGTCGAATCTGACCGGACGATCCTGAAATCGAACGAGGTACCTATCCTATCTTCCAGTATCATGTCAACCGTTCGAGCATTCCTTTCCCTGTCCTCCGGATGGATCCTGGATAGGATGTTATCGTAGGTCAGGTGGAAGGTCCTTGGATCGACCCCGTATAATTCATAGAGCTCATCAGACCAATGGAGGGAGTTGCCTTCAAGGTCCCATACCCAGTTGCCCATCCTTCCCATCCTCTGGGCCTGTTTCAATCTCGCCTCGC
The DNA here is from genome assembly GCA_041304645.1 of Thermoplasmatales archaeon. Lineage (GTDB taxonomy): Archaea > Thermoplasmatota > Penumbrarchaeia > Penumbrarchaeales > Penumbrarchaeaceae > JALOTP01. The sequence goes on along the minus strand of JBFYMY010000015.1, from coordinate 204 downwards.
TCTCACTGAAGGCTTCATCGGACCTCTTCTCCTCGCAGATCGACCAGCCTATACTGGCCGCAAGGACCAACCTCTCGATACCTTTCTGACCCGGATTCCTTACATTGGCTATGCTTATGACGACCTCCACCTTTTCAGACCTGACGATGGGAACGGACAGGATACCATCTACCTCGAACTTGTTTTCCCTGCCCTTGCGTTTGC
>JBFYMY010000014.1:0-3773 GCA_041304645.1 Thermoplasmatales archaeon | reverse complement strand
GTCGGAGATGGACTGAAGGAGATAGGGTCGCGAAAGGTCAGAATCAAATGGCCCCAACCCATAAAGAAGCTCTTCTCACCGGCCGACGTATTCACCCTCATGAACTTCATATGCGGCGTTTCATCCGTCATGCTCTCAATGGACGGAGGGAGCGGTTTCATGTTGGCAATGCTGCTCATACTGTTCGGTGTCATATTCGATGGTCTTGACGGACCCGTTGCACGGAGGTTCGGCCCATCCAGGAAGTTCGGGGTCTGGCTCGACTCCATTGCGGATGCCATGACCTTCTGCATCGCTCCGGCCATGCTCCTCTACCAGATGTTCAACCAGAAGGGGGGCGGAACACTGGGCGTCCTCCAGACCGCCATAGTGGTGAGCGCCTCCCTCTCGATAGCAGTCCTGGGCATACTGAGATTGGCCAGGTTCTCCATAACCCATCACCGGTTCAAGGATTTCATAGGCCTGCCAACGCCCGCAATGGCGATGATCGTAGTAGGGTTCTGTTCACTTAACTACTGGTCAGCACCTCAAAGGGCGGATTGGGCGTTCGACCTCCTCACATCCGGCAGGCTTCTGGTGGTACCGCTCATCCTCCTCCTCTTCTCGTTCGCCATGGTATCGGACGTCCTCTATCTCAAGTTGCGAGGAAACCTCTTGGTCGGGACCGGTACCGTTCTTCTCATGATGATGGCCGGCCTCATAGTCGGAGAGAAGGAGCCCAAACTCGGATTGTTCGCCTCCATTGTCTTCATCCTCTCGGGCCTGACCTACCTTGTCTCACCTATGTTCAAAGGCCCGAAGAACATCTGGGGGGCATCCAAGAGGCTGAAGGCCGAGGAGCTCAGCAAGGAAATAGCCGCTCTCGAAGGCGAGACCTCACTTGATAGGGAGGGTCCGAATGAGCTCTGAGCATGACCGCGTTAAAGGGCATTTTCACTGCTCGACCTCGGAGAGGGCCTGCTTCGAGGCTGGAATAAAACTAGGGGCTCTGTTCCATCAGTTCATAGGCGTCCCCTTGAGCACATCGAATGCCGGACATATCGAGGGAGCCATGAGGGAAGCTGTCAAGTCCCAGCCATATGTCGTCCGCGCCGAGGTCCACATAGATAGGGAAATGATAAAGGAGAGCCTTTCCCATTTCGGGTACTGTACACTCGAGGGCAGGATGATAGATGCGTCGGTATGGGTAGAGATCGAGGGTGTACGTGTGGCCGCACGGTTGAAGCAGATAGATGAGCTCAGATACCCTCTTATGTGGGTCGAGAAGGTCGAGGAGATATATTGACCGGGGCCGACCGTGAAGCGCTGCCGAACGACTCCTTTTTAAACCCCCGGACCATTATACGAACGATAATCTGCTGGCTACCGGAAGGTTTAAGAAAAGGAAAAACCCCCTCTGAATAAAGTTTTATATAAGAGTTAACCTCTTCAATGACTGGGTGAACCTTTTCAGATCCCGTATATAGAGGTGAACGTAATGGCTATTCTATCCGCCTCCCTTATAGGGAACAAGAGAACGCTAGCTATATCGGTCGTGTTGCTTATGGGGTTGGTCGCCTTCGCCCCGTTCTTGCAGCTCATCTGGACCGACGGTCCGGTGGACACCGCCGATGCATCGTCGCCGCTTGCTCTGAAACCCGGGCAGAGGAAAGGGAATTACAACCTCGATGACAACCCCTCTGAATTCCTGGCAAATGGTGAGACGGGTTCTGCCTGGTTCGGTGGGACCATGAACAAACTTGACTTCAATGGGGATGGGGTCACTGACCTGGCAGTGAGCGCACCCGGTAAGAGCAAGGTCTACATCTTCGACGGGTCCTATCAGTTGAAGTACCCCAACTTGCAGGTAAAGGAATCTGAAGCCAGATGGACGTTCACTGGGTCCAACAACTTCGGCACGGATTTCGATGTCGGTGATGTGAACGGGGATGGGGCAAATGATATCCTGATCATCAATAATAACTATAATACTCCCCAGGCCTTCCTTTACTATGGAGGGTCGTATGTCAATCAGATAAGCACATTCTCATCAGCAAACGTCACCCTGGACTTCACAAGGACCATTACGAACGGTTATTATTATGGGTATTATGGCGGGTGGGCTGGTTTGGGCGATACCGATGGGGATGGTTATGATGATATCTGGGGGGGTTATGGCGGTTACTGGTACTATCAATCGTATCCATCAGGATATAGCTACTGGTACAATTACAATTATGGCGATGCCCTTATGTGGTATGGTGGACCGACAAAGATGAGCGGGACAAAGACCTATTATGACGCCAACATTAAGATGACACCCAGCTTCACCTGGATGTATGATTATACGACATACGGTTATTCGTACAATTACGATTTTCTGGGTGCTGGTGGTGTATCGCTAGGGGACATGAACGGTGATGGTAGGGAGGAGATAGCCTTCGGGTGCCCTATGAAATACATGGACCAGAGCAGCTATTATTATGGGGCGGTCATGGTTATGTACCCCAGGTCCAATATCAGGAGCGTCACTGATATGGAAGCGATGAAAGCTAGCTCCTATGCCGATTGGGTCGGTTACAGCGGGGCGAACGTTTACAACTGTGTAGGTTTCGACCCATTGATACACGATTACAACGGGGATGGCCTCGGTGACCTCACATTCTGCACTGGATACCTAAGTACGTCTTACCAGGACAACGGGAAATGGGCCTGGATGATAGACGGTTCGACGACGATCCCCACGGGTTGGAAGAGCCTATCATCATCAACGAGCTATACCCGGAGACTTTATTCCAAGGATGCGACCATATTCGGTTCTCATGCCTTCGGTGACTATGACGGGGATGGTCTTGATGACCTTGCCATAGGCAGTGGGACCCCTGGAAGGGTTTACATACTTTTGAACAACCAGTTCGTGGGCAAGACCGGGACGATAGAGGTCAGTGCGCTCTCGGTATTCACTGTAAACGCACCTGACGGAGCCCAAAAGTTCGCCTATCCAGGTGATTATTATAGATACTATTATTATGGGTATTATGCAAAGTTCAGACCTATATGTTTCTGGAACAGGGACAATGATGGACTTGACGATCTTTTCATAAGCGATATCTATGCGACGATAGATGGTAAGTCCCAGGCTGGAGCGGTCTATGGTATCTCCAATTATCCCATGTTCGGGATAGGTCGTTTCGATGCGACCGGTGCCGACCAGCCGAACCACAAGACCCTCTATGCGGAGCACAGGTCCTACGGTTTCAAAGGTTCAGCATGGAACAAATGGAACCTGTTCGGAACCACTATGAAATGGGATTTCAAGGTCGGTAACTATCATGCCGTCGTCAGATATACGAATACCGACGGTACTGTAAATGGGGCAAAGCTTGAGGTCCTTGATGATTACTGGGGGATATTGAGGGTAGACCTTGATTCGGTCAGGTTGACACCGGACTATGCCAAGGACACGCTTTATGTGGATTTTAACGTGCTATTCACCATGAACCTTCCTGTCGAAGGTGACCTGGACGTGGAGTTCACAGCGTCTGCGGCTCACATCACCTATTCGCAGTTGATAAAGGAGGTTGGGCAGGTAAGGAACCGGTTCAAGTTCGTTGGTGACCTGGATGTGATGACAGTCCCCGGTAGCGGAGAAGGAAACGCGGTCCGCAACGGTGATTGGCTCCCAGAGGACACCACCTTGAAGTTCACCGGTATGAAGCTGGTTTACAACGGGACCGAGGATTTCCTCGTGCCATACTATCCACGGAATGAGTTCTTCAAGATAGAGATGGTGA
>JBFYMY010000013.1:0-5649 GCA_041304645.1 Thermoplasmatales archaeon | reverse complement strand
TTTCAGGGGATTGATAGAAATATATCCCGCTCTTTATGGTCTTCGTACAAATATTATCTGTGATATTGCTCGAATCAGATGCGTAAAAAACAATGCCATTATCGTTCCCTTCAACGATATTACCTGTGATATTATTATTCCACGATACTTGGTTGTATATCCCGTCATTGACATTGTCCCTGACGATGTTGCCCCTCACATCGTTATTGTATGAGGAATAGATGTCTATCCCACTTCCCAAGACATTGTAATAGACCGAGTTCCGTTCGACAAGATTGTGGTCCGATACGGACAGAATGATCCCGTTCTGATCATTATACGACGCGTTGTTCTCTCTCACCGTTATATGTTCGGAATGGTCGATCATGATCCCTTGGATATTATTAAAGGCCGAGTTCCCTGAAATGTTCATATGACCTGACAACCTGGTTAATATGCCGCAGCCCTCACCGTTTTCCACAAGGTTGTCAATGAATGTCCCGTTCTCTACGTTATAGATCAGCAATCCCGAGTTCCAGTAGTACTCTGCCAAGCTACCGTTGATATCATGGACGTAGCAGTTCCTGACGATGAAGTGCTCGGTGGTGTTCCCTATGTAGATTCCGCAGCCCTTCCCACTTCCATTTATATCGAATCCTTCAATTATCCAGGGGTTCGCAACAGACCCATCCCCCGATGAGACCGCCGGAGAGGAGGAGAGGTCAGCATTCGAATCGATCCTTATCGGTCCACTTGAGGTGTACCTCCCGGTGGTGATAGGTCCCATTACTTGAGCGATCACTTCCTCGCTCAAGAGGTCAGAAGGGCCAGGATCAATTCCCAATATCAGGATGGTGGCTGCTATCATAGTGAAGACGGCAGAAATGGCAAAGGTCGTTCCCTTGTTCATATGGTCCCCCCGGTAGGTTCGACCCTAATGGGTCGGTCCAAGGCTGCTTTGTTATGGAAGCCTCCTTCCAATATGTTATGGTCCTGACCCGATATTAATCTTTCACAGACCTCCATGACCGCAGGGTTAATATCATATCGAACGCCAATCCACGACGTAGGACCGGTGGTGGGTTCAGATGCTTGTTGAGGTGCGGGACCTTTTTAAGAGCTACACTACAGGGGGCGAGACGACCGGTGTCCTGAAGGGCACGGACCTTGAACTGTCAAGGGGCGAGATGGTCATGGTAATGGGACCTTCAGGCAGCGGTAAGACGACATTGCTGAACCTGCTAGGCGGCATAGACAAACCGGATTCTGGAACCCTCATAGTGGATGGGTCGGACCTCACCCGATTGGACCGGGGGGGTCTGAACAGGTTCAGGAGCGAGAAGGTCGGTTTCATATTCCAGTTCTACAACCTAATTCCCACCCTCACCTCCCTCGAGAACGTGGAGCTGGGGCTTGAGGCCAAGGGAACGAACAGGAAGGAAACAAGGGAAAGGTCCCTCGAATACCTTGACCTCGTGGACCTGGGGGACAAGCTCAGGAACTTCCCGCAGGAGCTCTCGGGGGGACAGCAGCAGAGGGTCGCTATCGCAAGGGCTCTGGCCAAGGAACCAAAGTTGGTCCTTGCGGACGAGCCGACTGGCAACATCGACGAGGAGCAGGAGGTGAAGGTGATGGATATGATGAGAGGCCTCAAGAAAAGGTCCGGGACCACCTTCCTCATCGTATCGCACAACTCGAGGTTACGGAAGTTCATGGACAGGACCCTCGAGCTCCGCCACGGGAAACTTACGCCCATGAGATAGGAGGAATGACCTTGCGTAACATGACCAGGAGCGTTCTTCGGAAGCTGTGGAGGATGAAGTGGAGGGCCATATCGTTCTCCCTGGTGGTGTCCCTAGCCACTGCCATGCTCATCACGGGTCTGTACTCCGCGGCCGTCTTCGACCATTCGATGGAGACCTACATCAAGGATTCGAACTTCCCAGACATCTTCCTCAAGCTGAGTGGCCAGGAGAACGTTTCAACCGTTGAGGGCCCTCTCCTTTCCAATCCCGTCATAGGGTCCTATGACATGAGGTTGCGGGTGGATGCGATCTACAGCTATGGGGGGGAGAACTATCCTGCGGTCATCATGGGGGTGCGTGACCCCGGGAGGAGCGACATCTCGAAGCTTGTCCTCAAGACCGGGAGCATGTTTAATGGTCCCGGTAAAGGGGTCGTAATAACTGGAATGGAGGACCTGGGGGCCAAGGAAGGGGAGCGTCTCGACCTCAGACTGGCGAACAGGTCCTTCAATATAGATGTCACCGGGACGGTCCAGACCCCGGAATTCCTCTTCACGGAAGCCGTACCTGACTCATTTCTGCCCCTCCCAGCCAAGGTCCTGGTCCTCTATATGGACCAGAGGGCGCTCGAGGAGTTCGCAGGCCCCGGGATCAACGACATCGTCCTGCTCCTCCGGAAAGGGGCCGACAGAGATGCGGTGGTATCGTCCTTGGGCGATCTCCCAATATCCCGGGTCACTTACCAGGAAGCACATTCGAGCGTGGCGTTCATGGAGGTCGGTTCCGGGAAGATGGACCACATGTTCCCGATGTTATCGGTCATCTTCATGGCCGTGGGTATAATCTCGATCTTCATGACCTTCTACAGGCTCGTCATGAACGATTCCAGGTCCATAGGTGTGATGATGTCCCTGGGTCACTCAAGAGCTAGGATCGTGGCCTCGTACTTGTCCATGGGCCTTGTGCTGGCCACCATGGGTTTCATCATAGGCATACTGCTTGCCCTCTTCTTTACCTGGGGCATCATGTCCATCACGATGAGCATGTTCGGCAGCGTTGGACTGGCTTTCCCTGCGGACCCGGTCCCTTTCCTGATAGGAGCTTTGTTCGATTACGGTAGCGTGATGGCCTCAGTGGGCATACCCGTGCTCCTGATAACCAGGCAGACCGTAAGGGAGTCCCTTGACCACAGACCGAAAACCAGGATAGCAACGCTATCTGCCACCGCACCAAAGCTCTCTAGGACCGCATTGATGGGGCTTAGGAACACCTTCCGGAACCCATTGAGGCTAGCCTTCACCGTGCTGGTGGTGGGAATCTCCATTGGTATCGCCGGGTCGTGGGTCGTTATGTCCAATTCAGCGCTGACATACATAAACGAGCAGGTCGATTCAGATAGATGGGACATAAGGGCCGATCTCCGAAGCAATATGCCTATAGAGAACGTGAGTGCCATCCTGGATGTCCATGACCACGATTACATCATCCCTTTCATGGTCCTGGCAGGAATAGTCAGGTCGGGTAGCGGTATGGGTTCCGCTTATGTGGTCGCCTGTGATAGGATGGCCGAGGCCAGGGATTTCGGGCTATATGCTGGGAGATTGGACCTGTCCCAGGCTGTGGTAACGAACAAACTGGCCGATGAGGTTGGATTGAAGGTGGGAAACACCATCCGGGTCACGGTGGGAGGCAGGGTCCTTGAGACTAAGGTCTCCGGCATAGTCTATGATATCATGTTGAGGTCCATCTTCCTTGACCGCACCGCTGCATCGCCATTGATAGACAAGGGTGTCGCATCAGGGGCGTTCATCAAATTGAACGACAAAGGACAGGTTCCGTCCGTTACTTCCCACCTGAAACTGGTCCCCGAAGTGTCCAGGGTCACCGTTCAGGATGACATATCTGAGGGGATCGAAGAGACGTTCGGGAGCAGCATGTCACTTCTCTGGTCCTTTTTCGTCATCACACTCATCATCACCCTTGTCGTCGCAGCTTCGGCCATAATCATATCCACGATGGAGCGTGATGTGGAGTTCGCAACCCTCGAGACATTGGGGATATCGAGAGGAAAGGTCACACGCTCCATCCTGCTGGAGGTCGCCATCATTGGGATAGCTTCTGCAGGAGTGGGGATCCCGTTCGCTTATCTCTTTGGCAGGGTATTCGCCGCTGTTATGGAGGAGGTCATATACTATTTCCCCGTACTGTTCGCGATGAGCACCATTATCATGACTTTCCTCTTCGGTTTCATGTTCGTTATGGGCTCTGCACTGTTCCCTATAAGGTACGCCCGAAAACTGGATGTCGAGCGGACCATACGTGAGAGGAACTCTGGATAAGGTCCTATACGGCTTTGGTAACGGTGGGGCCAACCGATCAGATAGGCCTATGCATGGACCTGTAAACGGTCTCTGGGTGAGTAGGTGGTTTGAACGGGTCGCGTCCAGGTCTGGGGTGACGGTCGGGTCCCGGGTATCCCCTTGACCTCCGCTGCGACGATATCGGGAAAGACCTACCCCTAGGTTCGGAGCCATATTCGAAGCCTTCGAGCTTCCTTCTCTCAAGGCCAGACCCGATGAGCCTCTCTATGGTCCTTATCATCGGTTCGTCCTCGTCCGAAACTATCGTAAAGGCATCCCCGGTCCTGTCCACCCTACCGGTCCTACCTATCCGATGTGTGTACGCATCGGCGGTGTCCGGGATATCGAGGTTTATCACATGTGATATGGTGGAGACATCGATACCGCGAGCAGCGATATCGGTCGCTACGAGTATCTGGTACTTCCCGCTCCTGAAGCCCTTGATCGCCTCATCGCGCTTGTTCTGCGACATGTTCCCCTGAAGGGACACAGAGCTGAAGCCCGCATCCTTCAATTGTTTCCCTACCCTCATCGCCCTGTGCTTGGTCCTTGTGAAGACCAGGACGGACCTGGTATCTGTCTTTCTCAGGAGCTCGACCAGAAGGTCGGTCTTGAGGTGCGCTGGTACGGGGTAGATCGCATGGAGCACCGTCTCGACAGGTGCATTGTGCCCAATGTCAACGCTCTCGGGGTCGTTCATGAACTCGTAGGCGAGATGCTTTATCTCAACGGGGATAGTGGCCGAGAAGAGGAGGGTCTGCCTATCCGCTGGCAACCTCTCGATTATCTTCTTGATGTCCGGGAGGAAGCCCATGTCGAGCATCCTGTCCGCTTCGTCGAGTATGACAGTATCAACCTTTGATAGGTCCACTGTTCGGTTCCTCACGTGGTCCAGGAGCCTTCCGGGACACGCGACGACTATGTCCGGCCTCCTCCTGAGCCTCTCGACCTGCGGCCGCATACCAACACCGCCGTAGACCGTCATGCTCTGGACCCCGGTGAGCTTACCAAGCTCGCCTATCGCGACATGTATCTGTTCGGCTAGCTCCCTGGTGGGTGCCAGAATAAGCGTCCGTATCTCACCGCGCCTCATCTTTATGAGCCGGTTCAGCACCGGAAGTACGAAGGCCGCGGTCTTCCCTGTTCCCGTCTGGGCCTGCCCCAGAACATCCTTGCCCATCATTATCACGGGTATGGCCCGCGACTGGATCGGCGTTGTTTCCTTATATCCCATCCTCGAGACCTGCGTCAGGAGGCATGGGTTCAAATTCAATTCTTCGAATCTCATTTTTCCTTCACCATTGCCTGGTAGGGCGCACCAAGAAGGAAGTAGTATCTATAGTTATCATAAGACATATACATAAAGAGATAGTTAAACATTACATATAAAATTTGTATTTTTTTATTTTAATATACTGTTATTTGATAAAAATAGAAAGTTTTTGAGGAGCATTACCTGCTCAAGGAAGGCCCCTACGGTCACCCTTGCGATCACTCCTCTGATCCTGTCCTATCCTCCAATCTTCCGGAAGGTCCGTCGAAATCAATATGTCCAGGCATAAAAG
>JBFYMY010000012.1:0-7248 GCA_041304645.1 Thermoplasmatales archaeon | reverse complement strand
GCTGTGAGGAAGGTCATGGGCATATCCGTTTCCTTCGACCACAGGATAGTTGACGGGGCCGAGGTGGCCAGGTTCCTGAACACTCTGAAGGGATACCTTGAGAACCCTGGCAAACTTATGGTATGATAGTAACTTAAAGAGCAATTATTCCTGATATTGTATTTATTAATTGGTAAACTAAAGCGGTTTGTAGAATCATAGTAATTTTTATTTAGTAAATAACCCTTACTGTTACTTAATGAATGAATTTCACTATATGACCCCAAAGGAGCAGGAGCTTATGGAGGTCATATCAGGGACCCTGATGATCAGGACCTCAGAACTTCATTCCATAATTCCTGACATGAATGGGACCTCTCTAAGGAAGACCATCAGTTCCCTTGCCGAAAAAGGATACCTGTACAGGTTGAGGCGAGACCTTTACATAGTGACAGAGGACGGTGTTCTCGACCCAGATATCCTTATCAAGGTAGGGCCTTTGATGTATCGGGGATATGTGGCTTTTTCGAGCGCTCTCTATCTGCATGGTCTATTGGATTACCATCCGTTCACTGTATTCGTGGCAACCTGCGATAGGTCAGCTTCTCTTATCTTTGGAAATTATGATATGAGGTTCATCTCATTGGGAAAAAGATTTACCGGAATGGAGAACAAGGACGGCATTTGGAGGTCCGACCTGGAAAAGACCCTTTTTGACTGCCTTTACAAACCAGCGTTCGCAGGTGGATTACAGAATCTGACCAAAGCTTTGACCCAGGCCGAAAGGATAGATTGGTCAAGGTTCGAACTATACCTATGGAACTACGGGTCCGTCCCCCTGCGCCAGAGGGCCGGCTTCCTGCTCGAATCCATGGCAAGAATAGAGCTTTTAAAGGTTCCCCGGGGCCTCATGGACCGATTGGGCAAGTATGCTTCGACACCGACCCGTTTGGACCCGTCAGGACCGGGGTATGGGACCTATTCCAGGAATTGGAAGGTCCTTGACAATCTTGGAGAAAGGAGCTATCTGGGATGGTGCGAAAGTGGTTGATGCCAGGAAGATCCGACAATTGGTCGCAATGACGGGGCTCGGGTCCAAGTTCATATCGAAGGACGAGAAGGTTACGGTCATCCTCAAACAGATTTCCCGGTCGAACGATGTGATCCTCAAAGGCGGGACAGCCATCAATCGTATCTATCTGCGGCCGAACGCAAGGTTCTCAGAGGATATCGACCTGGACCTTATCGGTATGGGGGACATTGACGGCAAGATAGTAACTTTCGAAGCACTCCTCAAAGAGATGGACGGCTTCGAGATCTCTGGACCAAGGAGGATGGGGCGCACCATCAGGTTCGATGCGCACTACATGGGCGAACTGGGCGAGAAGGACAGAGTGATGATCGACCTCCGTCTCCATCCCGATAAGGTGACCAGCATCCGAGTGCCTGAGGTGAGAGAGGTACCATCATTCCTGGTGGAGAGCGGTTCAGCGAAGGTCATGAGCTATGGCATTGATGACCTTCTGATGCAGAAATTGTATGCTCTGAACGACCGGTATGAGGGCAAGGATGTCTACGACCTCTTCTTCGGACTCGCACTCGACTTTGACCATGGACCGTTATTGGACGGTATGACCTATGGAAATGGGGCCCTTGATGGTAGACTTAAAGGTGATGACCTATTCGCGAGCTTATCAGGAAGGAGGGGAACGTTCATGGGCAGGTGGAGCTCGCTCATGAACACCACGAACCATTTCATCCCCAGAGGACAAAGGCCAGAATGGAGGGGGATGATCAATGGGACCTTCGATAGGATAGAACTATTGAGCAAGGAACGAAAAAGGGTCTGACGGAAAGTTCATACCTTAATGTTCCATTCGTCGGACGAATATTTCTTACTGGCGAGCTCCCTGGCCCTGTCCAACTCCGCTTCGGTCCATTCCGACCGCTCCCACGCCCTACCCTCCATGAACCTCTCGACAACAGCCTTCGACAGCTTGCCGACATCGATGTCTATGTGCTCCCTCAGCGATGTGACCGGTCTGTATGTGGAACATGTCCCCTTCCCGCTGGGAACCACCTTGTCGCCTTTGATATAGCGGAACATCTCCTCCTCGTCAACATCGATAAGTAGCGTCCCGTGATGGAGGACCGCTCCCTTCACCCTCCTCTGGGACGACCCCGACACCTTCCTTGGTCCTATCATGATGCTGTTCTCTATGATGGATGCCTTGACGCCAAGGTCTTGGACCGCTTGGAGCACAGGGGTCTGGAGCGCAGTGTAGGATGCGGGGATGCTAGATGGGACCTCCGATGAGGGCAGGGTGACGGAGTATATCAGCTCCTTTCCTGGAGCATGGAACATGCATCCTCCACCCGTTATCCTCCTGATGACCGGGACCCCATCATCCCTGCACCGGTCCAGATATATCTCGTCCGAGGCCATCTGGAAGCTCCCCAGGGTGACCGCCTTCCTTTCCCAGGTCCAGAACCTGATAAGGGGAGAGGCCCCTGATGAGACCGAACCAAGCATTACCTCGTCCAGTGCAAGGGCAAGCTCGGGTCCGAGGACCTCAGGTCCTATGAGCCTCCATCTAACTCTTGACACGCTCCCTCGGACGCACCTATGGGCTACATATCTCTTGCCCATCAAAGGGAAATTTGAATTACGGAACGTACATCACAGTAGGGGAACGTACCATGACCGTGAAGCGAACAGGGCCAAGGAAGAGGACGAAGATAGTATGCACCATAGGCCCGGCATCCGAGGATGAGAGCACCCTGAAGGAGATGGTCAAGGCAGGGATGAACGTTGCCAGGCTCAACTTCTCGCACGGTGACCATGCCCATACCAGCAAGGTCTTCAAGACCTTGAGGAAGGTTTCCAGGGAGTGCGGCGGCCTTGCTGTCCTCTGCGACATCCAGGGTCCCAAGATCAGGACCGGAAGGATGCAGGCCCCTTTCCTGCTCAAGGAAGGGGAGAGGGTAATGGTCACCTCGAAGCAGATAACGGGAACCATCTCCAGGTTCACCATAGACTACCCCCGCCTGGAGAGGGACCTGGTAGAGGGTGACCAGGTCTTCATAAACGACGGCATCATAAGGCTGAGGGTCACAGGTAAGAAGGAGGGTGGCCTCCTCTGCGAGGTAAGGTCCGGGGGGATGATCTCGGACCGAAAGGGATGCAATATCCCAAGCACAAAGGTGGAAGTGGATTTCCCCACCGAGAAGGACAGAAAAGACCTCGCGCTCATAGCCGAGCTTGACCCGGAATATGTCGCCGGTTCGTTCATAGGTTCCTCAGGCGATGTATCGACTATCAGGAAAGTACTTGCTGAGAACGGCAATGATAGGCCGAAGATAATCGCAAAGATCGAAAGGCCAAAGGCCCTGGAGAACATGTCGAGCATAATCAAGAAGGCGGACGGGATAATGGTCGCAAGGGGGGACCTCGGGGTCGAGATACCGCCGCAGGAGGTCCCTGTGGCCCAGAAGACCCTCTGCAGGGAATGCAACAAGGCAGGTAAACCGGTCATAGTAGCGACCCAGATGCTAGAGTCCATGGTCGAGCATTCGAGACCGACCAGGGCAGAGGCGAGCGACGTTTTCAATGCGGTCCTTGACGGGGCTGATGCGGTCATGCTCTCCGGTGAGACGTCGTTGGGAAAGCACCCCGTCGCCGCTGTCAGCTTCATGACCGACATCATAACGAGGGCAGAGCAGGAGCTGCCGGCTAGGGACCCGGATTACTACGATTCCGGCTCGAGCTCGCTTGTGGAGGCTTCGGGACATGCCGTGTTCACCCTGGTCAAGGAGCTGAACGAAAGGGAGCTCAAAGGTAAGATAGTCGCCTATACCAGGGGCGGTCACACGGCAAGGATGATATCGAAGTACAGGCCCGGCATGGCCATAGTGGCCGTGACGCCATCATTGAGGACGGCGCTGGAAATGGAACTGGTCTGGGGGGTCGAACCCATCCATTCAGGGGCCGACGGCAAAGGGTCCGTCGAGGGAAGGATGATGGATGCGGTCAGGACCGCGAAGAGGGCCGGGGCCCTTGACGGCATCGATCATGTCGTGACCGCTTCGAGCTCCATGGAGAGGCCTGGGCATGGAATGCTTCTGGGCACCTATGATATCAAAGGAAAGCTTTGAGGTTCCAACTGTGGTCCAATGAGAGGCCTTCAGGTCCGCTTCTTCGTTCCAGATAGCTTTTCATGGATGGCCTTTGCGGCCAATCTTCCCGACCCCATTGCCTGGATGACCGTGGCCGAACCTGTTACGATATCACCGCCCGCATAGACGAACTCCTTCGAGGTCTCCATGGTCTTCGGGTCCACGATGATATAGCCCTTCTTATCCCTCTTTAGGTCGGGGGTTGTATCGAATATCAGCGGATTTGCGTCGGTACCCACAGCCACTATCACGACATCGCAATCAAAGACGAAGTTCGAACCGGGGACAGGTACTGGTTTTCTCCTCCCTGATGCATCCGGTTCCCCCAACTGCATCTTCTCGCACTCTATGCTCCGGACCCAGTTCCTCTTGTCCCCTATGAACTTGACCGGGTTCGTGAGGTACATGAACTCTACCCCCTCGTCCTCGGCGTGCACCACCTCGTCCTTCCTTGCAGGCAGTTCCTCCCTTGTCCTCCTGTATAGAACGGTCACTTTCTTGGCCCCGGTCCGGAGGGCGCATCTGGCAGAGTCCATTGCCACATTGCCCCCACCTATGACCGCGACCCTGTCGCCCATTGGGAGGGGCGTATCCGTGTCCGGGAACCTGTAGGCCCTCATCAGATTGATACGTGTGAGGTATTCATTTGCGGAGACCACGTTGTTGAGGTCCTCTCCCGGAATGTCAAGGAACTTGGGCAGACCTGCTCCGACCCCCAGATAGACCGCTTCGTAGTCCTTCAAGAGCTCATCGACAGTGTAGAGACGGCCTATGACGGAATTCAGTTTTATCTGGCACCCCAGCTCCTTGAGGTACTCTATCTCTTTGACCATTATCTCCTTGGGGAGCCTGAACTGCGGTATGCCGTAGCCAAGGACACCCCCGGATTGATGAAAGGCTTCGAAGATGGTGACCTCGTAACCTAATCTTGTCAGGTCGGCAGCACAGGTCAGGCCGCCGGGACCTGAACCTACAACGGCCACCTTTCTGTCCATGCATTCGGTCACCTGCGGGATATCGACCGAGCCCATGGCCCTTTCGAAATCGGCAACATATCTCTCAAGGTTGCCGATGGCGACCGGTTTGTCCCTCTTTCCGAGAACGCAGCCTTTCTCGCATTGGTCCTCCTGGGGGCAGACCCGGCCGCAGACCGATGGGAGGATGTTCCTCTCCTTGATCTTGATGGCCGCTTCGACCGTCTTCCCTTCCCTGATGAGCCTTATGAAATTCGGGATGTCAACGTTCACAGGGCAGCCGTCCACGCAGCCAGGTTTCCTGCATTGAAGGCACCTGCCCGCTTCAAGTTGCGCCTGCTCCGATGTAAGGCCGTGAGGGACCTCCTGGAAGTTCTTTATGCGGATGCGGTGGTCCTGTTCGGGCATGTCCTGACGTGGGATCTTCAGTTTGATGTAATGCTCGTCCGCCTTTGTAAGTCCGTGCCACTCGCACCCCTTCTTAAGACAGATGAAGAAGGGGATGAGCTTCGCATATGCGGATATTATCATCTCAGCGACCGGAGAGCCGCAAACCCCGCATCTTGGCTCTCCGACGACGAGGCTCTTCCTGCAATAGGAACAGATGAAATCGTCCAGAACTATACCATCCTCCAGGGGGATGGAGCTCCACTTGTCGAACACGTCAAGGTAAGGGCTCAGTTTGATCATCACTTCCTGTCCCTTGAACATCCCCCTGAAGTCAAGGACGTCCTCGTCCATGGTCTTGACATTGAAGGATTTCCTGCAGTGGGGGCAGTAGGCGTTAAGGTAAGTGGCGAACTTTAGGTACTTTACGTCCTGAGCGTTCATTTTCTTCTCTCCAGTGTTATGGATTGGAGCAGGGACTCCCTTTCTTCCTTCATGTACATGGAGTTCCTGAGCTCGAGGTTCTCGAAGTCCACTAGATGACCGTCGAACTCCGGACCGTCGCAGCAGCAGAACTTCATCTTGCCATCGACCTTGACCCTGCAGCCACCGCACATACCGGTCCCATCTATCATTATCGGATTCAGACTGACCATGGTCCTAATCCCGTAATCCTTGGTCATCCTGCAGACGTTCTTCATCATCACAATGGGACCTATGGCATGGACCAATGCTATGTCCTTTCGCTCATCCAGGACCTGCTTGAGCGCATCCGTGACGAAACCCCTCATCCCATGGCTTCCATCGTCGGTCGTTATTATCAATCTGTCACAGAGGGCTTTCATCTCCTTCTCCATTATGAGGATGTCCTTGCTCCTGGCCCCAACGATCCCTATGATCTCGTTGCCGGCCCCTTTCAAGGCCTTTGTAATGTGATGAAGGATGGCGGTCCCTGTACCTCCGCCTATGACCACCACAGTCCCGAACCTCTTGATCTCCGATTCCTTGCCGAGCGGACCTGCAAGGTCCTTGATGTTGTCCCCTACCTCAAGCGACCTGAGGAGCGCTGTGGTCTTGCCCACCACCTGGAAGATTATGGAGATGGTCCCTCTGGATGGGTCTTTGTCGGCAACCGTTAGGGGGATCCTCTCCCCGCCATCCACCACCCTGAGGATAACGAATTGACCCGGAAGTATCTTTCGGGCTATCTCCGGGGTATTTACGTCAAAACGGTAGATGGAGCCTTTGGCCATCTCCTCCTTACGGACGATCTCGTTCATCCTACCATTCCTCGCTATCCTCTAGGATGACATCTTGTATCTCCCTCTCGTTCAGCCCATGCCAGAAGCAGCCTTTCCTGGAGCAGATGTAGAAATCTATCTTGTTATTGACGGCTAGTATCTTTATCCCTGCTATCATGGACTCGCATTCCGGACATCTCCTATCCTCAATGATCAAGCTCTTTCCGCAGTGAACGCACCTGATATCACGGACTGATACCTGGTCAGGCACCTTTATGGTCGATTCGTTGGTGAAGACGTTAAGATATGGACTTATCCTCAGTTCACCCTCCTCGCCCAGATGGTTCACTACCCTCAACCTGACGGAATTGCTCTCGTTCAGGCTCTTGCCACAATAGGGGCAGAAGGTGTTCAGGTAGGTCTTGGAACGTATCAATTTGATATCATTACCAGTCGTGTTCATGAAAAAACCCCATTTTATATCCAACATG
>JBFYMY010000011.1:0-4701 GCA_041304645.1 Thermoplasmatales archaeon | reverse complement strand
GCCGTACTTGGGGAGGTCACCCGCTCCATAGCTGGGGAGAAGGGCCCGGTCGTCGTCTTCCAGAACACCAGGAGGGGCGCCGAGGAGATGTCATTTGCCCTATCACAGAGGGGTTTGGAAGGCATCTCGGCGCACCACGGTTCCCTGGGCCCTGACGTAAGGAGGCTGGCGGAGGAAGGCCTGAAAAGGGGCGAGCTAAGAGCCATCATCTCCTCCACCTCGTTGGAACTGGGAGTTGACATAGGTTCGGTCGGGCTCGTAATTCAGGTGGCCTCGCCCAGGAGCCCCACCAGGCTCATACAGAGGTTCGGGAGGTCCGGGCACGGTCTCAAGAGGACCTCTCGCGGTGTCATCCTCTCCACATCCAGGGTGGACCTTCTCGAATCCATGGCGGTCCTGAAGGCCGCAACCAGCGGTGATATTGAGAGACTTTCCCCGCCCATGGGACCCCCAGACGTCCTTGCGCAGTTCATAGTGGGGGCGGCCATAGGCGATGACGGCCTCGATCCGAAGAGGATCATGGGCCTGGCAAAAAGAACGTTCCAGTTCCGGGGCCTCAAGGGGTCGGTCCTCAAGGCCATCATCTCCCTTCTCACCGAAAGGCTGCCGGGACCCAAGCAGCCCTCCCCCCGGTTAAGGAAAGATGGCACGACCGGTCTGCTCCGTCCGAACAGGGACACCAAACAGGCCTTCTATCTGAACTGCGGAACGATCCCAAGGGAGACGAACTACAAGGTCATGGACGTCCGGAAGGGGCATGTGGTGGGCGAGCTCTCAAGGGATTTTGCCGAGTCGTTGTTCGAAAGGGATGTCATAATGCTCGCTTCCAAGAGCTACAGGGTGACCGGGTTCTCGGGGAGCAGGGTCCAGGTAAGGGAGGACCCCGGCTCTCTTCCCACGACGCCGTTATGGACCGGCGAGGCCCCGGCCAGACCCATGGTCGTGACCAGGGAGATATATGCGCTTCATTCGAGACCACCGCGGAGGTCGTCCGGTTCGTCCGGACCTTTCAGCTGGAAGATGGACGGTCCCAGCGTTGAGCTGTTAAGGGACAGCCTGCAGGCCCTTGCCGCTTCAGGTATCCGGCCTTCCGGGCATGTCATCCCCGTGGAAAGGGTACCTCTGCATGGGGGGAGGACGGCCCATGTGGTCCACTTACCGCTGGGTAAGCGTTCTACCGACCTGTTCGGCAGGGTCCTCTCCTACGGCCTGAGGCGGAGGTTCGGCGCAGCGATGGACCACACGGCGAGCGATGATGGTATCGCAGTCTCATCCCCCCTTGTCCTTGAGGCTTCGGACCTCGTGCTCTCGATGCCTGAAGGCCGCCTCAAGGACCTTGCCGAAGAGCTGGTGATCTCCTCATCGATGTTCAGGTCAAGGTTCGCCTCCTGCGCCGGGCGGTCGCTCCTGGTCCTTTCCAGGTTCAGAGGGCGTGATACAGGGGTCATGTACAGGAGGTCCACGATGGACAGGCTCCTGTCCACCGTCCGTTCCAGTAAACGGACCGGAACAGGGAAGGGGAAGGTCACAGGACCCGTTGATGGTCTGAAGCTCATTCTGGACGAGGCTTTGAAGGAGTCGATGCCGGAATGGACCGACCTGCAGAGATTGGAAGAGATGAGATCGGGCCTTATGGATGGCAGTATCAGGTTCGAGATGCTTCCGGTCTCGACCACACTTAGCTTCCTTGGTGCGTCAATGGTCAGGAACTGGAAGGTAAGGACGCTCGATGGCGGAAAGGGGGCCATTGTGGGGGGATCCGAGATAAAGGGTCCATCGGACGGAGGACGAGCCCCCGGAAAGACGAGTGTGACGACCGGTGGCAGCATCCCATCATCGGTTGCATTGAGCCACCTGCAGGCATCCCGCATAGCCGAGGACAGAAGGTCCAGGCTCGAGGTCCGGGGAGGATTGGAAAAGGTCCTGCGGAGCGTCCCTTTCTTCACCCACCCCCTGGATATCATAAGGAGGGCCACCGGTTCGGACCTGAACCAGCTCCGCTCGGCATTGAAGGGGGGGAGGCTGGTCCCTGTCAGGACCTGCGGAAGGGATAGGATGGCCCATCCCGAATGGGCCCGAGCCTTCCAGGTCCTCTCGCCCCCGCCTCCCGATATGCCCGATGAACTACGTTTGGTCCTATTGGAGGGACGACCGGTGACAAGGGCCGATGTCGCTGTCGCATCGAACATCAAAGGACCGGACCTGACCGGTCTCCTGGAGACCCTTGCGCTCTCGAACTGCCTTGTTCCGTTCCCGGCAGAGGCAGGATACCATCTTGGGGCACCTGACGGGCTGGTGCCCGGGACAACCCCCAGGTGGAACGATGGACGCCTGGAGTCAGAGCAGCTGGACGCCGCCCTGGAGTTCCTGTCATGTCTGGGTCCCATGACGGTCACCGAGCTGTCCCGCATGTTCAATTGGGGGGAGGGTCAGATACCCAAGGGCATCTCCAAAGGTATGGAGGAGGGTACCATCAAGGCTTTCGATGGACCACCCGGTCCCATGGACCTGTCCGTCGAAGGGCGTACAGTGGAAGCTCATGATAGGCTATGGCTCGCAGCTCCGAAGGATAATGGACCCGAAGCCCGGAACGGATCGGGTGCTGAACTGACGGTGATGACATCATGCGACCCCTCTCTCGTCATCACCGGGAACGCCACGGAAGGACTGGAGCGGGAACATGTCAGGGACGCCCTGCCGGCCCTTATCGAGGCAAACATTGCGGAAGGGGGGTCCCCCATCCAGGCAAGGACCTCGGAAAGGAGGGACCTGGTGCTCTTCCGCGAGCTCTCCATCAGCGACTATTCAATGGTAGGCTCCGCAGGTAGCATGATGATGGGTGCGGTCAAGCTCTATGAGCGCCTAGGTTATGAGGTGTTCTGCATAGATGGACTGATGGGTGTCCCGGCCGGTGATACGACCCCTATATTGTTGGGGCCGCTCAAGGAGGGTGGTTTCGTCCCGGTCCGGACCGAAAAGGGGCTTGTTCTGATAAGAGGATGCGAGGAGGGCAAGGGCCTTGACAGGGAACGTATCCTGGGGGAGATGCTATCAAGGCAGGGCCTTCTCCCGGGCAGGAGGAAGCGCCATCCGGTGGAGGTGCTGGAGCTCCTGGGGGGCATATCGGACCGTTGGGAGCTCCTCAGCAGGTTGGGCACCTCGAGGTACCCGAGGGCCCTTGGGCTCAACAAAGATGCCCTCTCGTCCAGGCTGTGGACGTTATGGTATGGCATTGGCAGGGTATTGAACGGGGAGGATGGATTTCCAGGTATCAACTCACCGCTTAACCTCTCCGAACAGATGGAGTCGCTCCCGGAGATCAGGGACCTTGCCAGAGGCTTAGGGCTATGGAAGGTCATGCTGGACCAACCCGGCCCTGTTTGGGCTTTAGAGGAGGAAGCGCTCAAGTCCCCTCCACCATCCCCTGGTTCATCAGTATCGCTCGGAAAGGGATCAAGGAAGCTTGTCGAGAGATTGCTGGCCGGTGGTAGGAAGGCCTCAACGGACATCCTCAAGGCCTCTGATGGCGATAGGGAAGCGGCCGAGCTCGTCAGGAGCGGTCTGGCCGTTCAGGACGCATGGGGCGACCATCAGTTCCCTTACGATGATTCCAGGTTCGGAAGGGCGCACAGACGGAGGGGCCATCAAGAGCCCAAAGGCCTCATACAGAGGAAATGGCTCATCCGATGCGCCATTGCGCTAGGCCTCTTCACGATGGGCGACCTCCTTGATTATTCCCCGAACCTGGACGACCCATGCAAGGTCAGGTCCATGCTGAACGAGCTTTCCAGAGGGCCGTTGAAGAGGAAGCTATACTACGACAGCGGGCCGGTCCTGGTCCACGGCGTTCCGGGAGCGTTCGATGCTCCGTTCGATCAGGACACAAGAGGACCGTCAGAGGGGACCGGCCTGACCCTGATATCACCCAAGGACAGGATGGCAAGGGTCCTGGCCGGGGATGTGAGGGCCCTCCTGTCCCGACGCCAGGGCTTCCTGGTGATGAAAGGGACCAGATGCCTCTCGACCGTCAACATCGTTCGCTCGACCTACGGTCGGCGAAAAGGGGGGAATGGGGACATCGGCCCATCCTACGGTGGCGCCACTCTGATGATAAAGAAGGTATGGATGGACCTGAGGTTGAGGCGCTCGGACCTTCTAAGGGACATAAAGAGGGCGTTCTTCGAGCATGGGTCGAAGGTCCTCACACTGGAGGAGGGCATAGGGCTCGAGGAGCTCTACAAGGACATCGGTCCGTCAGAGGATGTCCCTGTTCTGTTCCGAAGAAGGGGCTGAATCCGGGCCATAGGCCGTGGTCATAACAGGGTATGACGGGGTTAATGATTTATATATACACTAGTATATCAGGTCCGCTGGTTCGCCAGCCAGGTTCAGCATCGGACCGGGAGTGTGCATATGGAACATGCACATGAAGACGAAAGGTTAATAAAAACCCAGTGGTGTTGGATGCTTGAACGCAGGAAGGTGGTATGAAATGGAAACCGTGAGCTCGAAGCGAACTATCGCTTTCGTTTTCGTGATGATAATGGCCGTTTCAGCTATTGCGGGGATCGTCTACGGATTGAACCCCCTTTCCGGGAACGACTGGGACCTTGACCCTGACGGTGATGGTCTGACCAACCTCGATGAGTTCGTGGCACAGTCCGACCCCAACAACGCTGACACGGACGGCGACGGCCTGCC
>JBFYMY010000010.1:0-5949 GCA_041304645.1 Thermoplasmatales archaeon | reverse complement strand
TCCGTCAAAGGGTCCCTGGTAACGTTCAGATTGATATCGAACCAGGAGGGACCATCCAAAAGGACCATTTGGTCCTCGAAACGGTCCTGCTCACCGGTTGACAGGACCCGATTGATATGGCCGACCGCGTTCTCCCGACCCTCCTTCGGGAAGAGGTCTGTCACCCTCATATCAGGCGGCTTGTTGGGGGGAACCATGAGCTTTCGCCTCATCCCCTCCGAGGTCCAAAGTTCGATTATGTTCAGGTCGGGATCGAGAAGGGCCAGGAACGAATCATGGAAGGATGGCATGATGGACCTGAGCCTTTCCTCCATCTCCCGAACCCTGTCATCAATGACCTTCCTATCGCTTATGTCCCTCATCATGGCATGGACCATGGTCTTTCCGTTCAATACGATGGGTCGTACGGTCATCATGGTCTGGACCTGGCCCTTACCCTTCTTTAACTGGACCCATTCGAACTGGAAGTCCTTGCCCTTTAAGACCTCGTTCATTCCCCATTTTATCATATCGGCTGAATCGGTCCCATCAGGCTGCTTGGCAGGAGAGAAATCATACGACCTTTTTCCGATTATCTCGTCCTTGGAGCGAAGCCCATAGAGGGTCAGGGCCGCATCGTTCGCATCCAGTATCCTGTCATCATCGACTATCAGCAGGGCGTCAAGGCTGTTGTCGAACAGGGTCCTGTACCGGTTCTCGCTCTCCTTGAGCCTTATCTCGGAACTTTTCTTATCGGTGACGTCCTCGAGGATGACGGTCACACCCTTGGAGCCGTCCGACAGGGATGTCGGGAGCATCCTGCCGCGTAGATGGACCGTCCTATCTTCCCGCTCCAGATGGACCTCGAACAGGTGATCGTTGCCTTTCACGACCTTTCGAAGGACCTTCTTAAGGTCCATTCCCTCGATCATGGGTAGAGGGTGGTCTATCATGCTCCTCCCTATCATCATATCCCTCCTTGCCTTAAGGAGACCAAGGAGGTTACTGTTCATCTCCAGAACGGAACCTGTCCTGTCCATGACCATTATCAGATCGGATGAGAAGTTCAGCATGGCATTTATGGGGACCGAAAAAGAGGGGTAGTAGAGCTTTGCCTTTCCTATGTTCCTCATCTCTATGCGCCCTGAGACCTGTAGAACGTCAAGGTACCTTGCCGTCGAGTTCCTGTTGAGCCCCATCTTCCTGGATATCTCGGTCACCGAGAGCCCTCTGGGGTCCTCTTTAAGCATGGCGACGATCTCGGACCTCACCTTCTCAGGATCTGACATTTCATAGACCTCCTGTGGAACTCAGTTCTGTAATGCAATGCTTTAATGCAAAGCATATATATAAATATAGTAAATGAACGATAACATCGTTGTACCGACCGGATTAAATACACGTTGAATGCTGGCCATCTGAGCGGGGGGTTCGAGAGGATTGGATGTATGGATGGTTGATCTCACCCTCTCCCTTCCCTCCAGGTCATGTGTTCTGGGGCAAAACCATTATTTCACCGCTTGTTCTACGGGCAAAGGGGTAGCTCTGTGAAGGCTGTGGTCCTGGCAGGTGGTTCGGGCGAAAGGTTCTGGCCCCTATCTACGAAGGGCAGACCGAAGCAGTTCCTTGACCCTCTGGGCAAAGGGAGCCTCCTTAGGATGACCTACGAGAGGCTCAGAGAGCGTTTCGATGATGCCGATATTGTCATAGTAACATCTTCGGAGCACAGAAAGCTCACGAGAGAGCATCTGCCCGAGCTCCCGCCCGAGAACATCATCGGCGAACCGGAAAGGAAGAACACCTGTCCGGCATGCGCCCTGGCCAGTCTTTTGTTCGATGACGATCTCCATCTGGTGGTCCCGGCGGACCAGTACGTGACATCCAGCGCACCACTCTGGAGCGGGTTCGACCTTGCCTTAAGGGCCGTGATGGAGCATGACTGTCTGGTAACTTTCGGGATACCCGCAAGGAGGCCCGAGACCGGTTACGGTTACATAGAACTGGGGAAAGAGGTTTTCAAAGGGGTCCACAGGGCCGCTTCGTTCAGGGAGAAGCCCGATAAGGATACTGCTTTGAAGATGGTCCAGGCGGGGAACTACCTCTGGAACAGCGGTATCTTCGTATGGAGACCGAGGACGTTCCTGAAAGAGCTGTCCCTGCATGTCCCCGAGGTCAATGGTCCGCTGTCATCCGCAAGCAGGCTGTCGGGCAAGCCCCTCTTGGAGGCATATTCGAATCTACCTTCCATAAGTGTCGATCATTCCCTCATGGAGCGTTCGGAAAGGGTCTTTGTCGTGAGGTCGGAGCTGGACTGGTCGGACCTGGGCAGCTGGCAGACCGTCAAGGAGCTCATGGGGACGACCCCGAACACGGGTAAGAACGTTATCCTCCTTTCCGAAGATATCCTGGTCCACAGTTCCGGTAAGAGGCCCGTTGCCGTCATCGGGCTCAAGGACGTGATCGTCGTCGATTCCCCGAACGGCCTCCTGGTTTGCTCCGGCAGGTCCGCCCAAGAGGTCAGGAGGGTCAGGAAGGAGCTCAGGGATAGGGACCTTGACCGATGATGCATCGGCCCGGGATCATGGGATGTTCCGGGGCATGGATTAAATCCGACCTGTTCCATGGTCTCCTACATGCCTCTCGGGGAAGATATCAAGGACATGCTCATCATGGGCAGGCTCCATTTCCTCCTGGGAGGGTTCCTCCTCTTCTCTCTTGGCGCGCTGATAGCCGATGCACTAGGTGGTCCCGGCGGATTTCCCAGGTTCCTTATGGGATATACCGTGTTCTTCCCTGCGCACCTATCGGTCTCGTACAGCAATGACCTGTATGATGTGAAGGCCGATTCGTATAACACCCCCTCCCCGTTCTCCGGAGGGAGCGGTGTCCTCAAGAGGAGGCCGGAACTGAGGAGATGGGCTTTCATACTGTCCGTAACACTGATAATGATATCACTGGTCATGTCCCTCATCTTCACGATCATATTCGACATGGGTGTACTCTTTCCCCTCTACGTCCTCATGGGTGCTCTGCTTGGCTGGTTCTATACGGCACCTCCTCTGAAGCTATCCTATCGGGGGATGGGGGAGATCAGCACTGCCCTCACCATAGGCTTGCTCGTTCCCATGATGGGCTACTGGGTGATGATGGGGAAGCTCGATCCCGGACTGCTGCCTTTCGCACCTTCCCTGCTCCTATATGGTGGTGCCTTCATCCTGAACGTACAGGTCCCTGATGTCGAGGCGGACCTGCGGGGTGGGAAGCTGTCACTTGTGACCAGGGTCGGGAGGAAGAGGGCCCTCAGGCTCGTTTTCGTCCTCTTCCTCATGGCATCTGTCCATTTCTGGGGGCTCTATCTGATGGACCTCGGACCTGACGGCATCGACCTGCTCCCGTTCGCATTGGCATCCATGGTCCCGCTGCTTGCTTCACTTCCTTCGTTCCTTATGAGCACTCAGGACAGGAAGAGGGCCACGTACATGGTCACTGCGAACCTTGGGTCCAACTTCATCCTGCTCGGGTCCCTGAACGCAGTCCTCCTATTGTCCTCATGACCATTCTTTAATAGCCACCGAACATTTGACCATCGCCATTCCAACAAATACGGACCAAGGATACGTGTAACCTATGCTGCTTTTGTCCCTTGCGGTGTTGTCGTTGTCCCTTGCCATGGATTCGTTCGCTGCGTCCATAGCATGCGGGATACCCGGAAAAGGGGGAAAGGAGCTGCTCGCACTCAAGGTGGGCCTCCTGTTCGGTAGCTTTCAGGCAGGTATGACCGTGCTGGGCTTTCTGCTGGGCTCGACCTTCAGGGACACAGTAGGTACCGTTGACCATTTCATAGCATTTTTCCTCCTGCTCTTCATAGGCGGTAAGATGGTGTTCGATGCGGTAAGGAACTTAAGGAACGGAACGGAATGCAGGCCCTTGAGCAACAACGCGCTCCTGTCCCTTTCGTTGGCTACGTCCATAGATGCCTTTGCTGTCGGCATCACTCTATCGCTCCTTGATGAGGACCTGCTCCTGTCCGCATCCATGATAGGGGCAGTGACGCTCGTACTATCGTTCATAGGGGTCCTCATCGGGGACAGGGTGAAGGGGACCTTCGCAAGGTATGCCGAGGTCGTAGGCGGGATCGTCCTTATAGGTCTTGGCACCAAGATCCTCATAGAACATGCCGTGCTCTGATGGCCTTCATCGCCTTCCGGACCTGAAGGTCGAACCTTTCCTTGCACGATGTTCGTCCTCCCGTACCGACAGTGCTATGGCATACCTTGGTGGGGTAGTGTCCCTTGCCTTTCTCCTCAAGATGCCCCGGTCCTTCGACCAGCCTAACAGGTTCACCGCCGCGAGCACCAGAAGGATGACGAACAGTACGGCAAGGAAGATGGTCATGGGGTCCCTAAGGACACCATCAAGGAACTGACGGTCCTCCTTGTTCTCACGCTCAAGGATGATGTTACCCATCTCATGGGTCGACGCAGGACCGATGAGGACGGTCCTCCGGTAGCGTTGATGCCCCATCGCCGTGAAATAGAAGGTCCTTTCCCCCATCCTCACGCCTATATCGAAGGAACCGTCGTCCCTGCAGACATAGGAACTGCCGTCATCAAGGACGATGAGCGCCCCGCCCAGCTCCCTGCCGTCATCGTCCATGACCTTGCCTGTGACCCTCCCCTCGTCGGATAGGGAAAAGGACCATGATACATCCCCCGAGGGGTTCCCGGCAAGGTCAGCCGCTCTTATGTCCACATGATATTCGGACCCGTACAAGGGTCTTTCAAGGACAACGAAGGTGACGTTCCTTCCGCCATCAAGAGCTGAAAGGCCGCTGATGCCGGGTACCGTCACCACGATAGAGAGCGGGTCTATCTCCTCATCGAAGAGTACCCAGATATCCTCAAGGCTGTCAAGCCCCCCACCCTTAGGCCCGAGCGAAATGACCTGGGGGGGTTCCGTGTCAAGGACCAGAATGAAATCTATTGCTCCTTTATTGCCCGAACGGTCCTCCGCCATGACAGAGACGTTGTGAGGTCCGTCACCGTAGAGGCGGACCTTTCCGGAATCGAGCCTATCGGACCTCTTGTAGGGACCGTCATCGACCGAGATGTAGCAGTACCTGACCCCGGAGCCGGACTCTGCCGCCTTCCAGGAAAGCATCGGTTCTGCGTTGCTCACTGGGCGGTCCGCATCGGGAGATGTGATCTCAAGGACCGGTGCGACCGTATCGACCATGAACCTCGATCCCGCCTCAACGCTCCTGCCGGCCCCGTCCTCTACGGTGATATCGAGCTTGTGCCAACCATCGCTAAGATCGTGAAAGGTGATGTTGGTCCCTTCCGATATGGTCTGGGCAAGGCCCAGGTCCATCCTTGCCCTGCTGGTCACATTGGTCGCGGAATCCACCGTATACCAGGTGCAGAGAACGGACGATGTGTTCAGATAGGAACCATCGGATGGGTGGAGCACTAAGAGGATAGGGTCTTCCAGGTCCACTGTGAAGTTGACGGCGACCGATGCGGTGTTCCCGGCCATATCAGAGCAATCCAGGTTAACGGTATGCCTGCCGTTGGCAGCGACCTGGTCCTTGCTGATGACCGCGGGTCCCAGGACAACGCTCCTGTCGGAATCGTACCGGTAGGTGAGATCCTTGATGCGGCCATGTGCGTCCTCGGCGGCCCAGCTCACGGTGACCTCGGGGGAAGGGACGACCTCGCCCTCCCGAGGGCTGAGGATGCGAAGGAGGGGAGGGGCCGTATCCACCGTGAAGTTCACCGTTTTTTCCCTTTCGTTCTCCGCTCCATCGATGGCCCTGACCCTGACAGAATGCTTTCCGTTCTCAAGTAAGTTGAGCTCTATGGACGTTCCCTGACCGTTGTCGGTGAACGGTGCGTTGTCCAAGGAGACCTCGAACCGTGAGAGGCCGCTGCCACTATCCTCAGAGCTCCAGCGAACGATAACGGTCGCTGA
>JBFYMY010000009.1:0-5314 GCA_041304645.1 Thermoplasmatales archaeon | reverse complement strand
GCCGTCCACAGGGCACACGTCGCAGTTGTGAACCAGAAGGGCGAGCTGCTCTTTTCCAGCGGAAATCCCAATTACCTCACCTTCAGCAGGTCCTGCATGAAGCCGTTCCAGGCCCTGCCTTTGCTAACATCAGGGGCTTTCGACCACTTCGACCTGAACGAGAGGGAGCTCGCCGTCATCTCCGGCTCCCATTCGGGCGAGACCGCCCATGTCGAACTGGTCAGGTCCATCCTGAAGAAGGGGGGGCTTGATGAATCATACCTCAGATGCGGAGGCCACCTCCCCTTCCACCAGGAGACTGCAATACCGCTCATGGGCAAGTTCGCCCCCATACACGACAACTGCTCCGGAAAGCATGCAGGGGTCCTCCTCCTATCAAAGTTCAGGGGATACCCTCTGGACACCTATCTTGAGAGGGAACACCCGGCCCAGATGGAGGTCACTGCCGCGGTATCTGACCTTTCGGGCGTTGAACCTGAGAATATCATCATCGGTGTGGACGGATGCGGACTTCCGAACCACGCACTCACCATAGACAGGTATGCAGTGATGTTCGCTAAATTGGGATACCCCACCGGCCAGAGGGTCCACAATCATCTCGAACGTATCAGGAACGCTATGATGGCAGAGCCCTACCTTGTCGCTGGAACAGGTCGGTTCGACACTACGGTAATGGAAGATTTCCCAGGGAGGGTGGTCTCGAAGGGGGGTGCGGTGGGGCTTCAATCCATGGCGATAGAATCGGGTGGCAGATGGCTCGGCATATCGCTCAAGGTAGAGGACGGTTCATACCAGGCCGTAACGGCCCTCGCCTACCATGTGCTCGATGAGCTCGGGATGGGCCCAGGGCTGGGAAAAGGAGAGAAGTTCAGGAACGTCCTCGTGGATACCAGATCGGGCAGAACGGTAGGAGGTTTCCATGTCCTGGGCGGTCTCAGGGGTATGTGAGACCACCTGTCAAACGGAACATTTTTAAATAAGGAACGACCATGATATCGCGGGTGTGGACATGATAATGGAGTTCACTTTCTACCCCTACACGGAGAAGTTCGTCTCTCAGGTCGAGAAGAGATGGGGCCTGTACAGGCTGGCCGACGAACTTAAGAAGCCCATTTTCATAGGAAAGGGAAATGTCCAGAAGCATCTGTTGAAACATCTTCCCGGTTCTGAGACCCCGGCCGATGGCGCAAGGTTCTTCTCGGTGGAATATTTCGCTGCCCCTGAAGAGGCCGAAACTGCCTGGAGGGAAGCCTTGGACGAGTTCAAGGCAAAGCACGGGACCCTCCCCAAGTACAACAAGAAATGATATCTGCTCTGGGAATACAGAGCCCTTATAATCCCAGTTGTCCATTGCCGGTCAGGGATGACCATGAACCGGCTGGGCATCAGGAGAGAGACAAAGAACAGGTGGGAGCGGAGGGCGCCTCTCGATCCGATACAGGTCCAGAGGCTGATAAACGACAACGGTCTCGAGTTCAACGTCCAACCTTCGGACCTGAGGGTCTTTTCGGACTCTGCTTACAGGGAGGCGGGGGCCAAGGTCTCCGAGGACCTTTCGGATGTCGATATCATCCTTGGTGTGAAGGAGATACCCATTTTCGAGCTGGAGAGCGATAAGACCTACATGTTCTTCTCCCACACCATCAAGGGGCAGCCCCATAACATGGGGATGCTGAAGAAGATAATGGACCTGGGCTGCACGCTCATCGATTACGAGAAGGTGGTGGACGAGAACAACAGGCGGCTCATCTTCTTCGGATGGCATGCGGGTATAGCCGGGGTCGTGGATTCCCTATGGGTCCTTGGGAGGAGGCTCGAATGGGAAGGACTGAGGAACCCGTTCTCTTCCATAATGAAGACGCACGAGTACGGCAACCTGCACAACATCCGCGAGCACATCTCGTCCATAGGCCGGATGATAGTGACCTACGGTATCCCATATACGCTCAGGCCTTTTGTCGTAGGTATAGCCGGTTCCGGCAACGTCTCCAAAGGCGTCCAGGACATACTCGACCTCCTACCGGTCAAGGAGGTCAGCCCCCAGGAGCTCCCCAATCTCAAGAACCGGAAGGACTCCGGACAGAACATTTACAAAGTGGTCTTCAACGAGACCGACCTGGTCGAGAGGGTCGATCCCGCCCAACCATTCGATCTGAAGGAATATTATGACCACCCGGAGCGGTACAGGTCCCGTTTCTCTCAGTACCTTCCATACATGACCCTGCTTTTGAACTGCATATACTGGGACGCAAGATATCCTAGATTGGTGACCAAGGAGCGGCTCAAGGAGCTCTACTCTGAACACCGCCCTGCCAAGCTTCGCGTCATAGGCGATATCAGCTGTGATATCGAGGGGGCCATAGAGGCGACCATCAAAGCAACGACACCGGAGGACCCCGTCTATGTTTACGAACCTTGGGAGGACACTGCCCTTCCCGGGTGGAGAGGGTCCGGACCGGTTATCATGGCGGTTGACAACCTGCCGTGCGAGATACCTGAAGAGGCCTCGGAATACTTCGGGGACAGGTTGAAAGGGTTCCTCCCCCATATAGCGGCCACGGACCTCACAAAGGATTTCTCTTCTTTGACACTGCCCAAACCGATCAAGCACGCGGTCATAGTTCACAAGGGCCAGCTCACTCCCGGATATTGTTATCTAGAAAGGTCCCTGGACAGGAAGGGGTGATGCTTTGAAGGACGTTCTGGTGCTCGGGGCCGGTTTGGTCGCCAGGCCACTGGTCAGATATCTCCTTGAGGAGGGGGGTTTCCATGTAACGGTGGCAAGCAGGACGGTCGATAAAGCGGTCCAATTGGTCAACGGTCATCCGAAAGGAGACCCATTGGCATTCGATATCTCCGATGAGGGGGGACTTAAGGGCTTGGTATCGGACCATGAGGTCGTCATATCCTTGCTCCCCTACACACACCACCCAGCGGTGGCAAGGGCCTGCTTGGACAAGGGGAGGCATATGATAACCACCTCCTATGTCAGCCCCGCTATGAAGGAGATGGATGCCCGGGCAAGGGACTCCGGGCTGTTATTCCTGAACGAGATAGGCCTGGACCCGGGAATCGATCACATGGAGGCCATGAGCATGATCGATGAGCTTAGGAGCAGGGATATCAAGGTTCAAAAGTTCGTATCCTACTGCGGAGGCCTCCCGTCCCCAGAGCATAATACCAACCCCTGGGGCTACAAATTCTCATGGAGCCCTCGAGGTGTCGTTCTCGCGTCCAGGAACAGCGCAAGGTTCCGGAAAGACGGCAGGGACATAGAGGTCCCTGGAAGGGAGCTGTTCGGGTCCTATGTCCATGTGCCGATAGCAGGGTTGGGGGAGTTCGAGGGCTACCCGAACAGGGACTCGGTCCCGTATGCCGCAACCTACGGGATACCAGATGCACGGACCGTCCTTAGAGGAACGCTGAGGAACAAGGGTTGGTGCGATACCTGGAAGGGGCTTCACGATATCGGAATGCTCGACGATTCCCCAGCGAACGCGAAGACCTACCGTGGCCTGCTAGAGGGTCTTGCCCCAGGGCACGGCGACATCAGAGAGCGTGCTCTGAAGCTATTGAGGACACGTGACAACTGGAGGGTCCTTTCCAACTGGGAATGGCTGGGTCTTCTCTCCGATATACCTATCATCGTGGGTAGCAGCAGGATCGATGCTCTTTCAGCGCTCCTTGAGGCAAAGCTCAGCTACGCCCCTGGAGAGCGGGACATGATAGTCCTAGAACATCGTTTCGAGACATCCGGTCATGAAGGAAAGAGCACCATCGGATCGACGCTCATAGCCCATGGTATCCCAGACGGGGACTCCGCCATGTCAAGGACAGTGGGCCTTCCGGCGGCAATGGCCGCGGAGATGCTAATGAAAGGAGAGCTCGAAGGACTTTCCGGTGTCGTCATACCCACAATACCGGCCATTTACACGCCTGTCCTTGAAAAGCTTTCGGACATGGGGCTCTCGTTCCGTAGGTCATGGACCTGACCTGTTCTTCATCCAGCCCTTGATCAGCTCCCTGACCCTGCCCTCTTCGAGGATCAGGTACAGGGACAATCCCACGAAGACGATCGATATTGCCCTCTGCAGGGAGATGGCCTCCTTAAGGATGAGAACTGCAAAGAAACCTGCAAGGAAGGGTTTCAGGTACATCAGAGAGACGCCCTTGGAGGCCTTG
This sequence comes from Thermoplasmatales archaeon, assembly GCA_041304645.1. Taxonomy (GTDB): domain Archaea; phylum Thermoplasmatota; class Penumbrarchaeia; order Penumbrarchaeales; family Penumbrarchaeaceae; genus JALOTP01. The sequence goes on along the minus strand of JBFYMY010000009.1, from coordinate 1,132 downwards.
ACCCTGGACAGTCCCATGAAATAGAACATATAGGACGCCCCGACCCCGAACACCGACAGGAAGAGCAGTATCAATAGGGGCTGAAGGGGAAGCGGACGAAATAGTGGGGCCCTTTCAAGCAAGAGCAGGGGGGCCATCATCAGTGAACCGAGCCATAGACTGGTCGGGGTCGAGAACCTCGGGTCCATCCTCTGGTTCAGTTTCTTCATCAGTACCGAATAGACCGTGAAAGCGATGACGCAGACAAGCATCATCAATGTCCCAAGGGCCGAACGCCATGTGCTCGATTCGGACAGATAGACGATGAAAACTCCAGCCCCTCCGAGGACTATTCCGACAAGAGCTATGGGTCTGAGCCGTTCTCCAAGGAAGAAAAAAGCCGTAGGTGCGGCGAAGATGGGGACCGTTGATATGATGACCGCAGTGGAGGATGCGTCCATCCAGTATAGGGCAAGATGGAAAAGGGAGAACGTGAGGGATATCCCCAGGAAGCTGAGGAGCAGGAACGAGACCCAATCCCTTGCCCTGAGCTCCTTCCACTTGTTATTCCTCGCATAGAACAAGGCGAAGGGAAGGAGGCATAGGCCGCCTATGAAGAACCTGAGGAACGCGATCGTCATGGGGTGAAGGTCGGCCTGTATGAGCTTGGATATGACCTCTATCATGCTCCATAGGACCACCGTCATGGTGATCAGAGCATAGCCCAGGCCCTCCCTTGAAGAGGTCGAACCCTTTCTATCATCTGTCCCGTTCTTACCTACCATGACCTACCTCTTTATGAAAGATCCCTGAGTTCATCCATGTCCAATCATCCAAGCCCCTTATTGAACTTTTTTATAATATATCGGGGTTAGGGAAATCAAGGTCTTGCAAATGGAAACCAAGGAAACAGTGAAAGAGCAGAGCTTCTTACAGAAGGTCAGAGGGTTCCAATCGGTCTTCTGGATCGTCCAGATATTCGAGCTGATGGAAAGGGGGGCCTATTACACCTTCGTTCCGATAATTGTCTACTATGCGCAATACAACCTGGGAGTCCCTGTCTGGATCGCGGTTAACATCACCATCTTCATGTATCCTATACAGTACGGCCTTCCCATACTGAGCGGTGCCCTGGCAGAGAAATGGGGCTACA
>JBFYMY010000008.1:0-8194 GCA_041304645.1 Thermoplasmatales archaeon | reverse complement strand
ACCGTCTTGTCATCCTCTGCAGTTCCCGATGTCATTGTTCCGTCATCTAGCATGTCCTTCACTCTCCCTGTCTTCCCTGTCCCGGAGGATGAACCTCCTCCCCAGGGTGCTTTCGTAGAACCTGATCAGTCTATGAGCTAGAAGCCCTCCGATCGCCCCGCTCCCAAGGGATATCAATGCAGAGGCAAGGACCACGATGCCAGCCATCTGGAGCTCGAGGCCGACGACCATGACCGTTCCGACGATAGAGGCTGCGGCGTTCGAGAGCACACAACCGGGCATCGAGGCCGCAAAGCGGCCCATCAGCAGGAACGCAAGGTCCACCGTCAGACCAGTTGCGATGTAAAGCGGCAGGTTGAACGCGCCGTGCCTTCCGAACACCAGAAGGAAGGCGACCAGTGACTGCACGATACCTATGAAGGTCCCCGCAAACCGGTAGCCTGTGATGGCCCTGCCGGAAACGAGCCACATCATGTAGGCCCCAGCTACCAGCGGGGAAACGGGCAGGAACGATCCGGCAGTGGCCAATGCCGCAAGCGGGTAAGCGAGCTGTTTGACGGCAAGCCCGGCGGCCGCGAAGAACGACAGATAGGCCAATGTTATTGGGCCCGGGAGCATCCCCCCGAGAAAAGCTCCGGGCGCCCTGCCCCTGTTCCTGGCCTTCCCACCCGTTGAGCTCAAGACATCACCGTTATGCTCGCTCGGATATAACGGTCGGTTACTTATATCTAGCTGGAGGTTCAGGAGGTATGAGCTCCACGGTCAAGGTGATCGTAGGCAGGGACGGGGTCAACCTTTTGGGGGAGGGGAGAGCCCGCTTACTTGAGCTGCTATCGGAGAAACGTTCGCTCCGTAAGGCGGCTGGCGCCATGGGGATGTCCTACCGCTACGCATGGGGGTCCATCAAACATCTGGAGGAGGTGTTCGGTCTCCCCTTGGTGGTATCGAAGAAGGGCGGGAGCTCTGGAGGGAGCACGGTCCTGACCCCCGAGGGCAGGGAGCTTCTCGAAGAGTACAAGAAGGTCCGTTCCGCCGCCCTCTCGGCGACCGACGGGGGACTGATGAGGGTCACCGTCATCCTTGCGGCCAGGGATGGCAAGGGCAGATACGCGTCCCTGAACGGCAGATTGCCATATGGCCGGGTATCCGCGTCGGAACCGCCCGAGGCCGTCCTCGAGCGGCTTGCCGCCGGGACGGGACATCCCTGCAACGTAATGGGCAACCCATCGGTCCGGACGGGTAAGGACGGGGTATTGCTCCTGGTCTACGAAGCATCCATCTCAGGTACGCTTGCGGACGGGTGTTCGCTCGATGACCTTACGCCCGAGGACAGGGCGCTCTTGGAATGATGCTTCAGGAGAGCCTTATCTCCAGCTTCCTTGGGACCTGGTCCCTGTACCTTTCGGCTCCCCGGTAGGATGAGACCAGAGCGGCCACCACCCTTGAGATGGAGCTCTTCGAGAATGCATTGAGCGGTACCGCTTTCCCATCGACGGTGAGCTCGAGCTCTACCTCGCCGAAGGGATCGTTCATGGTCTTGCCATCATCATGGGACATCCTGCTTCCCTCCTTCCTTCTCGAACTGCGGGGCATGGTAGTAACCCTTGCCTAAAAGCATCTTCATGGGTTCTGTCCTCCGGTAGAGCCCGACCGGGACCATGATGGAGCACCTTGGACAGGAGCGGACGAGCTTGCCGAACGCATTGTTGGGCTCCTTGCATCCGGGGCAGAGCTCCCTCCATTCGACATCGAAGGTGGAGAAGAGCTGGTGCCCCTTCCTGCATCTCCATGGCTGGAGCCCGACGAACGCTTTGGTGTCCGCTCTCTTCTCGCCCAGGCCCGGATGGCTGATGTACTGCCCCTGGACGATGAACTCCTCCACCTTCATGGGGAGGACCTCCACGTCCTCTCCGCAGACGGGGCAGGTGATGCCGAGGACGGGGTGGAACGGCCCCTCGACGAGCTCGTTCTTCCTGCGGAGGTCGCTTTGGTGCCTCTCCTTCCTCTCCTGCTCCCTTGCGATGTCGGCTCCGCAGCGCAGGCACCTCTCGAGACCCTGGGTCTTGAGGAAGACGGAGCAGACGGGACAGTAGGAGGGCGTATTCATCGCAGGGTGTATGACCTACATGCTAAAAAGAATTATGAAAGTGGGGCTGCTGAGATTTGAACTCAGGTCAACTGCACCCCAAGCAGCTAGGATGGACCATGCTACCCTACAGCCCCGTAAGGATCGATTGGGGTTTATAGGGTGAATATGATGGACACTATAAACCCTTCGAACGCGGGGGTTCCTCTCCTGGACGATGCGGTGTTGTCATTTTCGGATGTCCCAAGCTCGTCGATCAACGATGCCAAGGCTCAGGACCGATGGAAGGTGCGAACGATACGAAAATGAAAGGTCGGGTCGGGGACCGAAAAGAGGAGACCATATCATGTGAATGGGATTATCTCGTCAACGAGCTCGACATGGCCTAAAAACATCCTGCGGCAGCAATATCTGTTCATCCCCATGTTGTCAAGGACAACCTTGGGCTGCTCCCCCGATGCGACCTTCCTTGAATACTCCTCGTAGAGATGGCCTATTACCTTGCCGCAGGTGAAGCATCTTACAGGTATCATCATGGGACATACCGCCTATGGGAACGGGGCCCTCTATAAGGATTTCATTTATAAAGCTTTTCAGGGCGGGCCAAGGCCGGTGTGCCCGTTCGAACAACGATATGGTCATGCACAACCTTTTACTATCAGGGCCTGTTCCCATCACGTTGATGTTCTAGGTCGTGGCGATCATGAAGATGAGCTTTGCAGGGGGCACGGATGCGGTCGGAAGCCTTGGAATGCTCCTTGAGAACGATGAGGGCAGATACCTTTTCGATTACGGGCTCACCCCCGCCAAACCCCCTAAGTACCCTATCAAGGTCCCCCCCACGGACGCCCTCTTCATAACCCACTCGCATCTCGATCACGTCGGGATGGCGCCCTGGCTCTGCGGCGAGTACGGGACCTCTGTCTGGGGCACCGAGCTGACGCTCGAGATCTCCACACTTCTACTGGAGGACTGCATAAAGGTCGCAAGGCTGGAGAACTATCCCATCCCCTACGATATGAGCGATGTGAGGCGCTTTGTAGAGGAGAGCACCATCATCAGGCACGGCGATAAGGCGCATCTGGGCGACCTCGTCATCAAACCTCTGCATGCGGGCCATATCCCGGGCTCCTCCATGTACAGGATAGAGGCGCCCAATAAGGAGATGGTCTTCACCGGTGACATAAACACCATTGATACGCAGCTCCAGAAAAAGGCCCAACCCCCGAAATGCCAGACCCTCATCATGGAATCCACCTATGCAGGCAGGCCCCACCCCCCAAGGAAGAAGGTCGAGGAGGAGTTCATATCCAAGGTGGAGGAGGTGCTCGACAGAAGGGGGACCGTCATCATACCCGCCTTCGCGGTCGGCAGGACCCAGGAGGTCATCCAGGTCCTCTCCCAACTTGATGAGGAGATGTGGCTCGACGGGATGGGCAGGCGCGTCTCCCAGATCTATCTGAGGCATCCGGAATGCATCAGGGACCCAGGTGCACTAAGGAAGGCGGTGGGTAACATGGACTTCGTCAAGACCCCCCTTCAGAGGGAGAAGGCCCTGGAGGCCCCTATCGTCGTCACCACCTCGGGAATGCTCGACGGCGGCCCCGTCATGAACTATCTGATGAAGAGGAAGAACGACAAGAAGAGCGCCATCCTCCTCACCGGTTACCAGGTCGAGGACACCAACGGCCGGATGCTCATGGACACGGGGAGCATAGAGCTCGACGGTGAGCTGCATCAGGTCCATTGCGAGGTTTGCCAGTTCGATTTCTCGGCCCATTCGGGCCATGACGAGCTTGTGAGGTTCGCGGAAGGGTCAGGTGCAGAAGAGGTCATCCTGGTACACGGCGACAAGAGGGCCGAACTGGAGAAGGACCTCTCAAGGTTCACCAAGGTGCTGCTTCCGACCGACAGCGACATCTATGAACACTGAGGGTACCCTCACAGAAGCTGCCGGAACAACGCCTTATGTGCTCCGCCCTCTGCAAAATGTTTAAATAAAGAGGTTCGGGTAGGCCAGCTATAGGTCTGTATCAAGGGGTACCTAGTATGATGAACATCCGGACCTCTGTCCTATGCACAGCACTGCTAATGGTATTGCTATCCTCAGGAACGGTCCCTGTCATGGATGCGATCGCTCCCGGACCCGGCCGGGGCCCTGCCATTTTAATGCCGCCGGCCAGGGGGGAGGTCACCCCGGAGGATGCCTGGCCCATGTACATGGGGAACCTCAATCATACAGGGCAGTCAGCATCCAGGGTCCCCAAGGTGAACACCACGGTCCCTCTCTGGGCCGTGGACATACCCTCACTTATGACGACGAACTCGCCCGTCCTCCATGAAGGCGTCCTCTACATACCTTCCGGGGACGGGACCGTCCATGGTTTCGACATGCTCACCGGCGAGAAGGTGTGGGAGGTCAAGGCCCTCAATAATTTCATCAGGTCCTCCGTGACGGTCGACAACGGCATCATCTATTTCGGGGCAAGGGGTGGCCATCTGTACGGGTACAGGATCTCGGACAAGGCGAAGGTCCTTGACATGGACCTTAATGCATCCGATTTCGAGAGCTCGCCCATAATAGCAGATGGGAGATTGTACACCGGGTCCATAGCGGACGACCTCAAAGGCCACTGGTTCTATGCGATAGACCTCTCAACGAAGAGCATAGCATGGTCGTTCCAGATGAACCCTGGGACCGAGAACATATATGGTTTCAGGGAGACGCCCTCCTATTACGACGGCCGGGTCTATACCAGCGATGGCGCGGGTAATCTGTTCTGCCTTGACTCCCTAGGGTTCGAGAACGGCAATGACGGGAGCTATACCTCGGAGGCAAATACGAGCATGGGTGATGCGGATATCATCTGGATGTTCAGCAACCCCTATTCCATAATAGGGGACACTATGCTGGCCGAGGGGCATGTCTTCTTCGGCACGGAGAACGGCAGGGTCTACTGCCTTGATGCCCTCACCGGCACCAACGTTTGGGACAAGGTCATAGGCAAGGGGCAGCGCTCCATCCAGACATCGCCCGCATACAAGGACGGCACCGTTTACATCACCTGCAGGAACTCGGTGGGGCCTCTGGAGGGGGGTTCCGCCGTCGCCCTGGACTCCAAAACGGGGAGCACCATCTGGAGGTTCAACATCACCCAGCCTGTAACAGAATCCTCCCCCGTCCTTGCGGATTCGGCCTTGATATTCGCATCCAGGGATTCCAAGATCTACTGTCTTTCGACCACCGAGGATAACCTTGCGGACGAGGACCGCCCCTACTGGTACTTCAATACCGGCTCGCCCATAACATCGACTGCGGCCGTGGGCGGGGGCATGGTGTTCATAGCAAGGGAGGACACGGCAGGCTCCATGGGCAAGGTCTATGCGTTCGGTTCCCCTGACCCGTCCATAAAGACCGCCTTCATATCGGACCCGGCCCCGTTCCTCGGAGAGAGGGTGGTTGTCACTGCCGAGCTCGAGAACAATGCAACGGTCCCAGCGGTCCTTTCCGTCGAGTTCAAGGCCACCAATTTCAACAATTCCAACCAGAAGGTGCTCGGACTCTTCGAGGGCATCCATATCGAACCGTTCGGCCTTACCCTTGTCAGATGCAATTGGACCGTGTCAAGGGGGTTCGATTACATCGTAATTATGATAAAGGACAGCGTACCGAAGGACCGTAACCCCTTCAACAATTTCAAGACCTTGGATGTGATGGTGCTGGATGTCCTTTCGGGTTACTGGACATCTTCCGGGAGCGGCCCCGATAGGTCCGGAGGCGCCCTGAGGGGGCTGGAGAGCAACAGGACCTACTGGACCCTCGACATCGGTGGGGCCTGGTCCGGGCCCGCGGAGCCCATGTGGTACGATTCGTTCGCTGGCAACGGGACCATCGCCGCGACCGGACCGACGCTCTACCTGACAGGCCCCGGAGGCGAGCTGCTCGCCTACAATACCACAGCGGGACCCGCTGGGGTACCTGGCCCATCATGGGCCTATGACAACCCCTCGGTGGACATGCTAGGGAGGCCCGTTGCCCTGGTAGAGAGCTTCCAGACGGTGAACGGCCCGAACAGGGTCTTCTCCCTTGGAAGCGATGAAGCGATATGGGCTTTCGACTGGGCCGGGTTCCGGGACGGAAAGAACGACGGTCCGTATCTTTCCGAGACCGGTACGGGCGCCCTTGATGCGGACATCGTCTGGAGGACCGCCCTCCCCGGGCCTCTATCCCAACCGCCCCTCATCACCTCAGGGAGCCTGATCATAATGACAGTGGACGGGACCCTGCGCGCCCTTGACGATGACGATGGCGCGGTCGTATGGACGCTGGGGCCGTTCGATAACGCCGCCCCCATGTGCGCTGGCCCGGCGTCGCTTTACCTGGTCGACGGGACCCAGCTCTTCAGTATCGACCCTTCGACCTCAGAGGTCAGGACCGTCACCGAACTGGCCACGCTCGTAGGTACAGACCCTATACGCTCCATATCCCTCCAGCAGGACAGACTGCTCCTATCGAAGCAAGGGGTCCTGCTTATGCTGGATGCCACACCGGATGACAACAGCGACGGGACCGTCGACGGCAGCGACAAGGATGAGGGGGTCAAGGATAACATATCCGATGGCGACCTTATCTGGACGACCGACCTCCTCCTGCCATTGGTCTCCCCTCCAGCCGTTTCGATGGGAACGGGCAGGATAGCGACCGCCACGGCCGAATCCATGGTCTTCGTCCATCCGAACAACGGGACCGTTTCCGGCAGGATAGCGCTCCTGGAGCCCTGCACGGGTAGGATCGTTTCGGGCGGGGATTCGTTCTATATCCTTACCGGCTCGGGCACCAGGACGGTCCGAGCTTTCTCCCCCAACGACCTTGGGAATCCTGTCCCGACCTGGACCCTTGCCCTCAGCGATGAACCAAGGGGTGAGCTGGTCCTTTCCGGAGGGAACATGTACATCTCCATGGGGCAGGGGGAGGTCATTTCCATAGGGGCATCAAACGACCGCCCCACCGCCATCATCTCATCCCCTGACCTGAACTTGCTCGTGTTCCCGGGCGAGCCCGTATTCCTGAATGCTTCGCTCTCCAGCGACCCGGACGATGATGACCTCATCTATTCCTGGTCGGCCATGGGAAGCTTGCAGCCGCTGTATGAGGGACCCTCCCCCACCGCGACCATCACCCTCGATACCCTGGGCAAGGTGACATTGGTGCTGAGGGTATACGACACCATGAGGGCGTATGGGGAAGCCCAGGTCAACGTGACCGTGCTCAAAAGGGTCACCTACCCGGATTTCACGGATTACTTCTATGATGTCAACGTCCATATGTCCTACGGCATCTCGGAGGTTTCCGGCTGGGGTCTCGTTGATATCTCCGTTCCCGACGAGCGCCCCTCTGCACAGGGCTCCATTTTCATATGCCGTCTCGAGTTCCAGCCCTGGCCAAGCTACGCCGACCACAGGTTCGAATGGGCGAACGTCACCATCGGGTTCTCCGACAAGGAGTTCCCCGTGAGGATGGAGACATCGAAGGTCCGGCTCTACAGGCTTGTGGACGGCGCATCCAGATGGGTGATGGCCGCCGATTCCGGTGTGAACGCCTCCTCCCAGAAGGTCCACGGCAACTTCTCCGATCTGAGGACCGGTCTCTACGCCATAGGCATCCTTGACAATTCCATACCGCAGCTGAAGCATGCCGAGACCAATGAGTACAGGAGCAAGCTCAATGACCCCGAGGGCTGGATGCTACGAGTGGAGTACAGGGACCTTGACAACGAGGCACCGGTCCTGATCAAGGTGGTCATGGACAACTCCACCACATATGAGCTCACGAGCGGCGAGGTGTCCCCCGTCGTGAACAGGTTCACCTTCTTCAAGGCACAGGGGATCCCCTTGGCCCCGGGAAGGCACCTTTACTACTTCGAAGCGTCGGACGGCAACTTCATCAATGTCACGAAGGTTTTCGTCCTGAACGTTCAGAACTCCGCTCCGGTCCCGGTGATCAATGGACCTTCGACGACGGTCCCGACGGGGGAGCCAGTCATATTCGATGCCTCCGCTTCGACCGACCCGGACGGTGACACTCTCACCTATTCCTGGGACTTCAAC
>JBFYMY010000007.1:0-6036 GCA_041304645.1 Thermoplasmatales archaeon | reverse complement strand
GGAACCATCAGGGGCGACCTGGCAGTGAACCTCTCAAGGAACGTGGTCCACGGTTCAGACTCTCAGGAGAGCGCCAAAAGGGAGATATCCATCTTCTTCCATGAAGGGGAAGAAAACGACCATACCAGGGCGGATGACCCTTGGCTCTATCCAAAGCAGGAAAAGAAAGACCGGTAAGGTGCAAAAACGATGGACGATGAGAAGATATGCATAATAGCGATAATCGCTGCCGTTCTGCTCCTGGCAGGCCTGGCCGGACTGTCCCTTTATGACGATTACAAGGAAAAGGACAAGGATGACGGCAACAAGGCCGAGATCGTCCAGATAATGGACGGTGACGAGGTCACGGTCGATTATATAGGCCGGTTCCTGGGAGCGGGGAGCGATCAAGGACCTGTCTTCGACACATCTCTCCGTGAGGTTGCAGATGATATCAGCATTCCCAAATCACAGGGTTTCATGACCAAACCAGTATATGATGACCTGGCATTTACCGTCGGTTCCGGTCAAATGGTGAAGGGGTTCGAGGAATCCGTCCTTGGAAAGAAACAGGGGCAGACCTTTACAGTGACAGTGCCCCCCGAGAAGGGCTACGGGGCAGCCATACCAGAGCTCATATACACGTTCAATACGACACAGACCCTCTCCCTCCGGGAGGTATTGAGCACCGATGAGTTCTCAAGGACCTATCCAGGGATATCCGCAGGGAGCGTCAGATCGTTCCTCCATCCCTTCTGGGGATGGGAGGTTTCGGTGCTGAACAGCAATTCCCTTGAGGTCACCATCATGCATCAGCCAGTTTTCGGGAAGGACTATCATCCCCTCCCTTGGAACGTGACCGTGAAGGACATATCCACGGAACGCAACACCTTCACACTACAGCACCAGGTATACGAGATATCCTCACTGACCAAGGTCCCCTTCCCTGAGATAGGTAAGCTCGATCCTAGCTGGGCAAACAGCGCAATAGTGGCCAATAGCAACAACCCGCCCATGGAAGGTTTCGTGACCTCGAAGGGTGGAACGATCACGCTGGACTTCAACAAAGAGGTAGCTGGCAAGACATTAGTCTTCCAGATCACCATAAATACGGTCAAGAGGGTGGAATGATGATCATGTCCAGAAACGATAGGGCGGCATCCGACGCTGTTCCGCTTTACATCCTTATAGGGGCCATAGTGGTATCAGTCGTCCTTTTCATACTTGCAAATCAGTTCCTTCTGGTCTCCACCCAGTATCCGACCGACAACGGACCCAATGTGGACGAACAGAACGTTCAGTATGGAAAGCCATATGCAGCTATCCAGGTCGAAGGCTTTGGGACCATCAAGATACAGCTTGACAAGGAGAAGGCCCCGAAAACAGTGGATAATTTCATAACGCTCGCGAACAAGGGGTTCTACAACGGTCTGACGTTCCACAGGGTCATACCCGATTTCATGATACAGGGAGGCGACCCGCAGGGTGACGGCACAGGAGGACCTGGTTACACCATAGAGTCCGAAGCGTCCAACGGACTCAAACATGACAAGGGCGCTATCTCGATGGCCAAGAAGAGCGGCGATACCAGGATGTCCGGTTCCCAGTTCTTCATAGTCCAGGCAGCTGACGGGGCACATCATCTCGATGGTGAGCATACCGTCTTCGGAAAGGTCGTATCTGGTCTGGACCTGGTCGATAGGATAACTACGGTCAATATCGATGCCAATGATAAACCGGTGGATCCTATAATTATATCCTCAGTGACGATAATCTTCGAATGACCCTTGCGAGGCCTTCAGCTCGTCCCCCACTGCGAGACAGACTTCGTTCTTCCTTTAAGTGATGCCTGTGCAGATAGGGCGGACCGCATCCCTTCTGCGACCGCTAGGGATATCTGTCTAACCTCCCTGCAGGAGATATCGCCAGCTGCAAAAATGCCCTTTATCGATGTTGATGACCCATCGAACGTTCTGATGCAGCCGTTATCCCCTCTTTCCAAACCGTCCGCTATGTAATCGGTCACTGGCTTGTTGCCCATTAGATAGATGAAGATGGCATCGCAATCAAAGTGTCCATCCTCACCCGTAACGGACCTAATGGTCAACCCCTTGAAGATAGGCCCTTCAGGAATCCCGACTATCTTCTTCCCGTCCATGGTCAAGGCTTTATCGAAGTTACCGATGGAAACCAAGTCTTCCTCATCGAACCCGCCCGTCATGGAAAAGACCGAGATCCTTGATGCGAACGTTGATAGCAGCTCAAGCTCAGGTCCGAGCCTCGAGGGTTGTCCGACGACGGCCACATGCTTTCCCTTCATGTTCGGACCATCGCATATGGCGCAGTAATGCACCCCCCTACCTATGAACAGACCCTCCCCTTCGATGGACGGCTCCCTTCCCATTGAACCGGTCGCAAGGACCACGGTCCTCCCACGGAACGTCCTTTCGGGCGATGCCAGGACCTTCTCCTCCTTCCTGAAATCCGTATAAACTATGTTATCCTGGACCAAAATGGCTCCCAGATTCTTGGCCTGTTCCCTAAAACGGACAAGGAGGTCCTCAGCCTTTACGGGTTCAGGGAAGCCTGGATAGTTCGCTATCATATGTGGACCTCCCATCGCCCCGCTCCCCATGTCCTTATCTATGACCAAGGTACGGAGTCCCCCCCTCGCCGCGTAGATGGCCGAAGCCATGCCAGCAGGTCCTCCTCCAACGATAACGACGTCCCACACCTCGGTCTCGGGCCCTTTCAATGTTACTTTTCCCTCATGTGACATTTTATTGGCCTCCCGGATCCCTGAGTGGGATATATTTGTGGGTCCTTGTCCTTAATACTTGCGCATGAACAGAAAAGGTAGGAAGAGGATGTCCATATGGGGACAGGTCTATGATTTCTTCTTGATTATGACCGTGAGGATATCCCCGTCCATCAATCTATGATGGATGCCTACCGCCTGACCGGGATATTTGGCTGACGGACCCCAGATGTTCGCATATCGGAATAGCTCGACAAAATCCCTGTGCAGGTGCTCGCAGACGGCCTTGACCGTTGAACCGTCCAGAAGGACCAAAGGAACGTCCATGTCAGCAGGACCGCCCTGGGGTTTCAGATATATCCTGATAAAACCAAGTGTGTCATATATCCTGTCCTTCAGTTCCTGCAGACCGGAACCGTCCTTTACGGACAGCTCGATGAACTCTATGCCCAATGCATCCCTAATCTGCTTCCTGACGCCAATGAACGCCTGATCGACCTTGTTGACGACCGTGATACTGCGGATGAAGACCCTGTTGCCTGCCAGAAAGTCAACGAGACGGTCCTGGGTCGCATCCTCCCTGAACACTACAGTACCGCTGATTATGCCGAAGGCACGGACTATCTCAGAGGCCTGTTCCTCCGTCATCTTTGTCATCTTTACGGTGCTCCGTATGATTATCCCGCCCTTGTCGGACGGTGTGAAGGTGATGTCGGGCCTCCTCTGGTCCAACCTGATACCGGCATCTACTAGCTCCCTCTGGAGGATGTCTATACGGTAGTTGTAGATATCCCCCATCAAGAGGACCAGGTCGGAGTTCCTGGCTGCAGCGATGACCTCCTTACCTCGGCCCTTACCCCTTGATGCCCCTTTTATGATCCCTGGCATGTCAAGGACCTGGATCCTCGCCCCTTTGTATTCTAGCAGTCCGGGGATGACATCAAGGGTCGTGAACTGGTACTCCGCCACCTCGGACATCGAATTTGTCAACACGTTGAGAAGAGATGATTTTCCCACTGAGGGGAAGCCCACAAGAGCTACCGTGGCGTCACCTGATTTCTTTACATAGAACCCCTTGCCTGTACCCGTGCTCTTTGACCTATTGAGCTCTATCTGTGCCCTTAGTTTAGCGATCTTTGCCTTGAGCTTGCCTATATGATGCTCGGTGGCCTTGTTCTTCTGGGTCTTGAAGACCTCGTCCTCGATCTGCTTGATCTGTTCTTCAATGGTCGCCATGTCTCTCAGTTCCATACCGGGCTTCTATCCGTTACGATTATGAATGACCAGTATTCAAGCTTTTCATACGGTGCCTACTGCATGGACCAAGCTAAGACCCTGGCCTGTTGCTAATGAACCTACTTCTGTGGTTGTTGTGGGGGCCTCAAGGGCTGAGGAGGCATCATCGGTCTCATCGGTACAGGTTGCCCGGGTGGTGCACCGGGAGCCATACCCGGTCTTCCCGGCATTACGGGCATCATCATCATGGGCGGATGAGGACCAGTTTGTTGTTGGACCGGACCTGTAGGGGGGGCTTGTCCGGGAATGATGGCACCTTCGTGATACAGCGAGGTCTTCTTCCCTGGTTCTTCCGGTACACCCTCACCAGGTTCCGGCGGTTTGATCTCCTCTTCATACTTGGTCCCTCTAAGGTAGATGGCGAACTCTTCGTTCAGTGCCGAGAGCGACCTCTTCTTCCTGTCTTCGAGGTCCTTCTTGGACCTGTCCTTTGCCATGTCCTGGCCCTGCCATCCGGGCGGGACCTCTATCCTCATCTCCTTGATCACTAGGTCATGGTCCCTCAAATATGAGTCCATCTGGTCTATTGGGACGGCCTCATGCGACTCGAAGCAGGAAGGACAGTTGGCATTCTCTATGATCTGGATACGGGTCGTACCGCAGGAGCAGGTCCAGGTCGGCAGGTCGGTATATATGGTATCCATGGTCTCTATGTCCTTCCTCCTCTCCTCGTACTGTTCGACCATCTGTTTTTGCTGAGAGCTCTTTCCGGAGACGAGCATGAAGACCACGACACCGGCGGCCGCAAGCAAGATCAGAACGAAGACGACAATTATGATAGGCCCTATAACCTCTGGGTCATCTTTTACCTCGCTGACCTTGATCTTGAAGGTGAACTCTTCAGAGTAGAGCCCGGCTTCGTCCCTTGCCTTGACACGTATGTCGTATTCGCCTATCTGGTCCTTGGGGAGTTCAAGAGCGAACTGGTAGTAATCTGCCCCATTCTTCTCGGTGGACTCGCCCTTGGGCGTGGTTATGTTCCAGGAGTAGTAGAACTTGCTCTTGGTGTAATCATCGGTCACATATACGGTGAGATAGACCTCGTCCCTTATGTCACCTGAACTGAGATTGAAATGGCCTCCGCTGTTCTCAATGAAGGTAACGACCTCATTGAACATTATGGAGACATTATGGATCACGGGTGGCTGTTCCTTACCGGCCGTCTCGACGGTAAGGAAAAGGGACGAGGGTCCGATATTGCCGTTGTCGTCAACAACGCTGATATTGACGTTGTACTCGGTCCCTCTCGTCAGACCGTCGATCCTGGCCGTTCCGTTCTCCAACTGGTCCTGGAGGATGGACCCGACCTTTCCAGAGCTCGAATATCTTATCAGATAACTATTGAAGTCCATCACCTGGACCTTCTGAACGGGTGACCAGGAAAGCTCAAAGGACTTGCTCGTTATGGAACCCTCTACGACCTTGAGGTCTGTGGGGAAGACCTGCGGGGCCGACCTGTCGGACTGATTGATGGGTTCTGCCCAATCATAGTTATTGGACCCCATTGTGTAGTTCTCCTCGAGATTGAAGTCCATGATGGTAATGACGGCATAGTACATCATCCCATCAATGAGCGGTGCTCCTTTGAACTGATCAATGACGATGTCACCCGTCTTATAATTGCCTATTGAGGTATATGGCTGCATATCCTTGACAGACCCTATGGGCTTATCGTCAAAGTATATCCTGTACTGCCAGAACTCACCAAGGTTCAGTTCAGGGAACCACGAAAGTGAGAGCGCGGCACCTCCATCTGCCGGGATGTCATTCACCGAGAAACCCAAGGGGTTCGCCATCGGTACACCATTAGGTTCAATGTAATGGACACCGTTTATGGAATTGTTACCGTCGAGCCCCATGTCTATGTGATCATTGTGGTCCAGGGCAAGAACGGCGAAGGAGTAGAGGTTCCTGGAATTGATGGGCAGTCCACCTATCTCCGACACCACCATTTCCGATACGGAGGCTGTGGTAATGGTCGCAAGCAGGTAGGCCTGGTCCAC
>JBFYMY010000006.1:0-8022 GCA_041304645.1 Thermoplasmatales archaeon | reverse complement strand
TTCGAAGAATGCCTACCCTCAGGAGGTTCGCGATTGGCTCCTCAAGGGAGCTTTGAACGCTTTCTACGCCGGGTTCAAGCACGGTTACACACAGGAATATTACTATAAGCCAACGACCAACACGGACGCGGAGACCGCTCCAAAGGACGAGATTGCCCTACCGACCGCGGAGGAGTCATCCTCGGATACAGAGGATAAAACAACAGCCTCCGGTACTGACCCCACCGCCTCATCTTCGTCCGATGCGAGCGCAAACATGAGCGACCAGAAGGACCAAGAAGTGGCCCCTACTGTTACGTCGGACCCCTCGGTCTCGAACGTTTCGAGCGCGAATGGCACCAGCAAGGATGCAAGAGCTTCACCGACCGCTACCACCAGCTCCCCGGACACCGACGCGGCATCAAATGGATCGAAGTCAGATCCTATGGTGGGAACGGAGCCGGCAGGACCATCCACCTCAGCGACAAGTGGCACGCGAGGCGGGGATTATACGGTGGAACCGGTGACGAAGGTCCGTCCCGGCCAGAACATTGTCGCAAAGTACAGGCCTCTGAACATCACGAAGGCAGGCCAGGGAGACGTTGATCGCATCATGCTCGAGACCTGGGACAACAACGGATATTTCGGGATAAGGTGCGTCGTTTCGAACGCGTTCTCTGTCATCGGGAACGGATATCTATCCCCCGCCTCGATCAAGATCGACCTGATGATAGGAAAATTCCCCTACAGGTTCAACGAGACGAAGATCGCACTCCTCATGGAGATGGGTTCGGACATCAAGTACGCCGGAAAAGTGGACATGGAACGCAAGGTCGAATCATACGATCAGAAGATAGGTTTGGCCTCCGACGAGGAGGAGATGAGCTTCAATGCCGCCGATTTTTCGGGTTTCCTATCCTGGTTCAAGGACGCCGTGGTGGACGGGGTGGAGGCACCGGTGAGGAGCAGGTTGCTCGCCTCGGTCTACGGCAAATACTGGGAGGACCAGGGAGGGAATTCGGAGAACCACAGGGGGGTCCTCTTCTGCTATCCCAGGGCCGAGCGGATCGTCCACGACAACAAGTTAGGTTTCGTGGAGATCGAGGAGGTGAACGTCTACACAGAGAGGTTCCCCGTCAATCCGATCCCTGCCGATGCTAGGACGATCATAGGGAACCCGGCCCTATATCTGGGAGGGATCGCAGCCGTGGTCCTGCTAGTCGCTTCTACCTGGAAGAGGAGGGGCCCTCCGAGGTGAGGGACCCCTCCAAGCTTAAAGGAGGGTGGCCTTATGCTTGGAATAGAGAATCTGGTCTTTGCAGCGTTCACCGCTATGTCCGCTGTGCTTCTGACCGTATCGGTACTCGCCTTCAGGAGGAGCCGCAGCAGGAAGATGCTCGTACTCTCTGGCGTCTTCCTACTGTTCCTCGTCAAAGGGACCCTGATCTCGTTGGCCTTGTTCACGGAGGTGATGGGGCTCTACGGGCTTATCGTCATAGGTTCTGGGTTCGACACGCTTGCCCTGCTGCTGCTATACATCTCGACGATGAGGGTATGAGGATGGGGGCTATCCTCGGGGTGGACACGAGAAAGACCATCTATGAGGCGATAGTGAACGAACCAGGGCTCCATTTGCGAGGTCTCTCCAGGAGACTGAAGATGAAGGTCTCGCTCGTGGAATATCATGTCCGGGAGCTCCTGAAGAACGGATTGATAATCGAGACCCGGGAGGACGGTTACAGGAGGTTCTACCCAGGGGAGAACCCTTCCATGGGTTCAAGGGGTTTCAACTCAAGGGAACGGACCATACTGCACTTCCTCAGGCAGGACGTCCCATTGAGGATCATATTGGTCATGCTCGAGTTGGGAGGGTCCACGCACAAGGATATCCTCAAGGAGGTACCGGTCAGCCCTTCGACGCTATCGTACCATATCGATAGGCTGAGGCGGGCGGGGATCGTGGAGAGGTACCGCAACGAGTGGGGTAAGGGCCTCAGGCTCAAGGAGCCCAAGGTGGTGCTCTGGCTCGTCATGAGGGGGAGATTCCAAGGACGCGATGTCGTGGACGGAATGATCTCGACCTTCGAGGAGTTCTACTGAGGTAAGGCGTAGACCAATCCACCCTCCGAATTCGTGAAGGGGCCGATCGCTACTTTGGATCCTTCAGATGGAAAAGGACCTTTTTCACGAGTTTGTTGCGGTCCCGTCCGGAAAAGACCATATGGCCCCCCATAAGATCGTGGGTCCTGACACCTCTCGCCTCTATCGCTTCAAGTGAGATTATATTGTCCGACCTTGAGAAGATGACGACATCTGAAGGGATCGGTGGTGGTATTGACCTCATAGCCTCATCTAAAGCTTCAGCAGACCTTTCCTGCTCCATTTCTGTAATGGTGTGGTCATTGAACTGTTCCAGGACTATGGTCCGATCCCCCGCGCTCCCCCCAAGGACCGCCCTGGCTGAACCTGAGGCAACGGCAAGGGCGCCCTTCATCCCTACGACCTTCATGAGGGGACCCAGACCCCATAGTGGTGAGATGAACACCCTCTGTCCTTCTACTTCTAGATAGGTGGCGACCAATCCTCCGAGCGAGAATCCAATCACATGTCTGATACCATTCACCCTGATATGGTCCTCTATGGGCCTGACGATCTCGGAGGTCATGTCCGAGAACGTGATGGGCAGCAAAGCGCATGTCACCGAGAACCCGCTGCCCGACAACCCCTCGAGGAAAGCCATCAATCCAGGGTCCTCAAGGGAACCTCCATACCCATGGATGTAGAGGACCCCCTCCCCTCCTTTCACCAGGGGCCCATGGAAGGAAGGGCAGCTAGGATCTCCCATGGACCGTTCGAATGCATCTCATTTGGATAATCCTTTCCATGCCATCATTCCTCCGCAGGGGGAGAGGAACGTTCTCTGAACCAGAGATAGAGAGCGATCAATAGGACAATGATTATCGCAATGACCAGAGCGATGACGATGTATAGATAGGTCCAGTCCTCGCTGGTATGACGTCCGTCCAAGGCGACCACAGAGAACGGAGGAGGTTCGACCCTGTTCCCCGACCTATCTATGAGAACGACCCTGAAGGAGACCTCGCCCCGGTATCCGTCAAGGTCGAGTTCCCTTGTGACCTCGCCGTTCCAGGCATCGTCCAGGTCTATCAAACCTTGGTTGATCCCACCTTTGGACCAGTTGACCCTGGCGGAACCCGGCCCCCTGTTATCATAGAAATCGGCCCTTAGGACCACAGTATCGTTCCTAATGTCGTGGACCAGTTCGAAACGTGCCACTATGGGTGCTATCGGATCGAGGACATCGAGCCGAAGGAAGCTCACGTTCTCTATGGACGTATCATCCATGACATGGCCCTCGAGCTCCATGACCGATGCCCTAACGGGGACCTGGACGACAACGAGATGGTCCGGACCCTCCGCTCTGTCCCATTCCGAACCATCGAACCGATAGAGGACATAACTTTCCTTCACCGCTACATTGTCATCAACGGACCAGTATATCGAAATGGGCCGGTCGTTGGCCGGACCGCGCGCTGTTACTGTGATGGATGGCGGTATTACATCCAGGACATCCTTCTCCCCGTCGATTGAGGCCTCAACGCCGTATTTGTCAACTATCCTGTAGCCATAATTGAGCGTCCTAGCGTTCTCGGGGACAAAGATGGTGCAGTTAAGAGCTCCCGTTGTCCGATTGACATCGCCCGTTTCGAACCACCACATGATGGTCCTGTCGGCAACTGACAGGCCGCTCCTCTCTTCGAACGCCAGCCTGAATGACCTGCCTGTCATAGGGGTCCCGGTGGTGATATCGGACAGTACCGTGATGGGCACAGGATCGTCGTAACTACCGCTCGCCTCAGCTGTGTTCCCTTGAAGGTCCCAGGCCGTGATCTTCCATCTGATGCGTACAGCATCCAGGGGGACGTTCAAGACAGCGGACCACAAGGCCCCCTCCTCCATAAGCGGGACCGTTGTCGTCCTCCGACCGGACCAGGAGACGGTGAGGTTAGCCCCTCCGACCTTGATATTGTCGGTTATGACCGTCGAGAACGAGAGCCTGAGGCCCGCATCCAAGGCGTATATGTCGGGCGGGGATATGGAGGGCGGGAGGATGTCAGTGACGTTCAAAAGAAGGGATACCTCCTCGACCTCGTTCCCCGCAAGGTCCTGTCCATAGGCAGAGACGAAGACCGTTGTTGCCCCTCTAGGTATGGGAACGACCGGTCTATGGTAGCTTGTACCCGTCACACCCTCAAGGTCGAACGTGGTGTTGCCGTATGGTCCTGCCCCCTCCGAAACGGAGTACTCAACTCCTATCCAGCCCATCAAGATGTTCTCGGTCACCGTCAGGTTCAGCTCCAGTTCGACCCCCGTACCGGCAGGACCTGCTGGGTGAAGTGTGACATTGGGTGCGATGGTGTCCTTCACAGCGAGCTCCTTGTAGATGCCCTCGGAATTGCCCCCCCGGTCGGTAACCCTGAAGCGGTAGCGTAGCAGGACCGCATTCTCGGGGACCGATATCAACTTTGAGAAGGTCAGTTCCTTCCAGTGCTTCTGACCGACATCCACCCCCTCCGCTACGACGAGCCCGTCAGGACCTGTGAGCTCGTAGTCAAGGTCCACGTCCAGGTCCTGGGGTACCGGTCTGTCCTCAAGAGCGATACTCAGATCGAAAATTCCCCCGGTCTCGGGCGTCCCCGTGGTCAGGTCAGTTATAATGGGCGTGAACGTATCCCTGACCAAGGGATGATGATCGCCCGGTCCATGGGGGAGGAACTCATCTCCAAGGCCGTCCCCGTCAAGGTCCGATCCGTTGTAATCGGACCAGTAATTGCCACCAAGGTAAGGCCCGAAGACGATATTGGTCCCCGGAACCCTTGATATGTTCCATCGGGTCCCGCTCGTATTGTCCAGGTGGACATTGATACCGTTGTTGAGATAGTTGTTGCAGACAAGGTCGTCCTTGCCCCTATAGAGCATCATACCGATATCGTTCGTCAAGAGGTGGTTGCCCTCCAATCGGTCCATGGAGGAGTACGACACCGCTATCCCCGTACTACAGTGGTCTATCCTGTTCCAGGAGATGACGAGATCTCTCTTGTCCGTAATGGTCTCAGGACCAAGGTCTGCCATGATGCCCTCTCCGATACAATCCTTGATCAGGTTCCCTTCTATGGTCAATGTATCGTAGATGATGGTCTCGGGCCATGTGCAGACAATGCCGTTAGAGCAGTCGGATACCAGGTTCTCCGTCGCATTGCTCCTGAATGGTTCCGTGAAAAGGATGCCCTTGGAGCAGTCCTTGACGATATTGTTGTCCACCCAGGTCTTCTCTGCAAGGGAGGATCGGATCCCCACTGAACAGGATAGGACCGTGTTCTGCCGGACCAGGTTGTCCCATCCGTCCGATGTGGATACATCGATCCCATTGTCAGTACGACCCTGGGTGCCGGCAATTATGCAGTCCGTTATCCTGTTCCGGTCGGAATCTCCCTCGACCAAGATGCCTGCTCGGGCATCGGTGATCACATATCCGTAGACCAGGTTGTTCTGGGAGTCCTCAAGATGGACCGCAGTATCTGACCCGTCGATCCAGCAGTTCTTGAGATTGTTGTAGTCCGAGTAGTAGATATGGAACCCTTCAACGTTTCCGAGCATGGTGCATCTTCCGATCTCATTGTGAAGAGAGTTCACCATGTAGAAGGCGAGGTCGTTGCGCTCGAACAGATTGTCGTTCATGGTATTGTAAGGGGACCACGATACCTTCAGTGCCATGACATTGTCCTTGAACGAGTTCCTAAGGACCTGATTGGAATCGGAGAGATAGATGTAAGATTCCCCAGTATTGTTGTGGAACAGGTTGTCCGTCAATATGTTCTCCTTGCTCTCGTACATGCCCATCGAGAGCAAGCTGGACCGTGAAAGGGTGTTGTGCCTTATGGTGTTCCTGTTGGATGACTGGAGCATCAGTCCCTCCGTCGAACCCGTTAGATCGTTATGTTCGACAACGAAATCATTGCTGTGGATGAGGATGATATCGTTGCGGTCGTTCGAGAGCGTGGAGTTGCTCAATGTGCAGTGGGATGATGCCATGGAATAGATACCGAAGAGGTTCCCGTTCGCTGTACAGTTGTCAACGGTGACGTTGGTGCAGTCCCATATCACCAATCCAGCCCCTGGATTGTTGGAGGACACCGGGGATGCTCCCGTGAGGGAGCAGTTACGGACCATGACATGCAATGATGTATTTCCCAGGTAGATGCAGGCGCCTTTTCCCAAGGCATCTATGGTAAGGCCGTCGATGATGTACGGTCTGTTGAGCGATCCATCCCCCGGCCAACCTAAGGCGACCGCGGTCTGGACCAGGTCTGCATCATCATCTATGATGATAGGTGATGAGAGCGGTCGGGGGCTTGTATCCTCCGATCCACGGATGGACTTTCCGAGGAGGGGGGAAACGATGACCAGGACCATGGCGGTCAAGAACAAGCGTGCGGCTCCATGTCCCATAGGCTTGTGATGGGGGGAGAGCCTATAATAATTGTTCAGTTGGACGAGCGACCTACCGTCCCCATATACAAAGGACTAAAAATGAAGATGATTGTCCACGATAAGACCGTTTTTCTTTCGGACGGTCTTTCCAGATAGAGTAATCTTTCCAATACCCATAACGGAACATCATTCCTCAGGTAGGGTCGGTCTGACCCTTTTCAATGCAAGGAAGATTATTATCAACAGTCCAGCCAGAGTGATGATGATCAGAACCAAAACAGGTAGGGATACCTCGGTGTCGTCCTTTTGGGTATCACCCCTGTCTATGGTGAAGATGAACGGTCCGAAGGACATCTGGTTCCCCGAGGTATCGTTAAGGGTCACCTCGATCCTAAGCTCCCCTTCTTGACCGGCAAGTAGGACCTTCCCTTGGAATGTTCCATTTGCAAGGGCTTGTATAGGCATTAATTCTGACCGACCGGGGCCGATCGACCATCTGACACGTATCTGTTCAAGACCTCTATTGTCCGAGCATACGAGGAACACCATGAGAGTATCGTTCCTCTCATCGAAGGCCTTTATGATCCGCTCAAGGGCGGGGGGTGTGTCATCGATGATATTCCGTTCCAAGACCGTTGTATTGATATTACCCTCGGTATCGTTCACATGCCCCTCCACCTTTAGAGACACGGCGTCCAAGGGTATCATGATGATGAGGTCCACACCGCTCGGTTCGACCATGGTCCAATCCAGGTCATCGAACCTGTAGCGGATGAAGCTGGCCGCCACTCCTATGTTGTCGATTACGCTCCATGGTAATACTGAGGTCCTTCCGTTGTAGGCTTCACCCGTTGTAAGTGAGAATGTGGGAAGGATCACATCAAGAACCTTGCAACCCCCTACTATGGACACGATGGTATCGAACTGGTCCTTGATAGAATATCGGTAGTGCAGTTCCGATGCGTTCTCCGGTACAGTTATCATCGATCTTGAAAGGTTCCACTCGGACATTACCTGGTCTGTATCGAACCACCAATCTATCCTTCTGAATCCAACATGCAATCCGGCCCTTTCATTGAAGACCAATTCGAATGGCCTTCCCGTTTTTGGGGTCCCGTTGGTAAGGTCAAAGAGCACGGACGGGCCAACAGGGGACAGTTTGTACCTTCCAAAGGACCGTGCTTCGTTACCTGACGTGTCCCTGGCACTAATTGTCCAGTCACACCATATAGCATCAAGAGGTAAGGGCAAAGACAGCTCCCATGAATGACCACTACCGACCATATCACCCCTGATATTCTTTCCCCCGGAACAATTCAATGACAGATCAACAGAAGTCAGATTAATATTATCCTCTATATGTACATTAAAATTGACTAAAAGCCCATTATTCTTAATATTGATCTCCGGTTTCCTAATGGTAGGCGGGACAATATCAGATACATTGATGACCATCACGTCCCCTTCGAATACGTTCAAAGCTTCGTCCGTGCACCTTGCCCTAAGTTGTACCTTTACCATGTCAACGGC
>JBFYMY010000005.1:0-13190 GCA_041304645.1 Thermoplasmatales archaeon | reverse complement strand
AGAGCAGGGGGAAAGTGATGCCAATGAGAGCGACCACCCAGGCCCCCATCAGGATTCCGGCAAGGTCTATGAGCCACCACTTGGGCTTTTTCATTATAAGGATGACGAGGCCCAGTGCAAGCAGGAACGCACTTCCCTGGACCCACCACTGGAGCCTTTCCTCGGAAGACAGTTTCCCCATGCTCACGGTGCCTTCGTCAACAATGATGACCCTTCCGTCGATATCCTCTGCGAAGAGGCCGATGGGAGCATCGGTCAGGGAGTATGTCTCGACATCAAAGGGATCGAAGGTCCCGCTCCCTGTCCTACGGAACAGAGTATCGCCAATGACATAGAGCGCCTGTATCCTGCCCCTATCGTTCTCAAAGGTCACATCGTGGACCACAGTGCAAAGGTAAGGTGATAAGAACGGAACGTCAGTGATGGCATAAATCACTGACCGGGAGATGCCAGGTGGACCGGTCAGCTCGAAGAACAGCAGGAGGTTCTCCATGGAGGGTGGTCTTGGAGGGTCCAAGTGATATGGGACATCGCTCCAAGCCACCACAAGGTCCCCTTCGGATTCCGTCCAGGAGAGATCGACCAGGGGACCTCCCATCGAACCTCCACTTCTTAGTTCGACGATCCCACCGACCTCCTCTAAGGTAAAGTGATGGACCGAACTCGCATTATGGGCAAAGTTCTGACCCCTAGACCATCCTGGAACCGGAAAGAGGGTATCGTCCGATATTGCCGATACGGATGGCGCACTATCGGAACCAACCTTCTTTACCATGATATCATGTAGGTCCCCTGTCCCGTTCCAGAAAGCCATGATATAGGGCTTCCCGGAAGCGCTGGCCGTGGAGGTCCCTATAAGGGAATAGGAACCGTTCCCATGGGCCGGCTCCCACTCAAGTACGATATATCCATCCGTTGTGACGGACCAAACGGTCGCTTTCCCATCCTTGACCCCCAGAACGGTCCATACCCCGGCATTGAAGGAGGGGTCATCGACCATGGTCAAACCCTTGACAGATGACACTTCGGTGTACTCGCCCTTGCCTTTCTTCAAGGCATGGAACGAGCTTTCTGTCAGGACCAGCAGACCCGCGTCCATATCCAGTGGGTTCAGCGGCAGGGCCCTGTTCGCACCCTTGACATCGAAATGGTACTCATCCCATATCTCCGGAACACCGTTTACGGCGATATCGATGAACGGGGTCAGGACCGTTGTCGTCGAGAGGAGGACCGCGAATGCCAGCAGGTACTTCAGCTTCAACCTCCTCCTCTTCAGAAGCTTCCTCAGGAGGAGGATGACGACGGCCATGACTATGACCATGCCAAGGAAGAGGAAGGCATAGAGCGGGTTCTCGGCATACTCCCCCATCCCTGCGTTCATACCAAGGGCGCTGTAGAACGGTCCGATGAAGAGGGCGAGCGATATGGTGACGATGATCAATCCGACCGTCATCGCGATGGGCAGTGCGGCCCTTCTTAACGCCGATGGACCTGCGGCCCCTTCCTCCACCGGTGCTCCATCCGGAGCGCTTCCCTCAGGCACCAGTCCTATGTCCCCCTATCCAAGCTTGTAACCTATCTTGCGGAGGAATCCGAGCCTCCATCTCTGGTCGTCGGGCCCCTCAATGCCTTTCGGCCTCTCCCCGTCAATGACCCCTAGGACACCTCTGCCCCTCTCGTTCTCGGCAATGAGGACATCGGTCGCATTCGCAGTGGCGCAGAACACCCTGCAGACCTCTACGCACGATTTCACTGCGTTAAGGACGTTCACGGGGTAACCATCCTTCATGAAAATGATGAATGTATGCCCGGCCCCTATCCTCTTGGCATTGGACCTGGCCAGCTCGACCATCTGCTCATCGTTCCCGCTCCATCGGACCAGACATGCCCCGGAGGCCTCGCAGAAAGCGACCCCGAACTTGATGCCCGGGGATGCATTGACCATGACCTCGTGCAGGTCCTCCACGGTCTTTATGAAGTGCGACTGCCCCAGGATGAAGTTCACATCATCCGGCTTCTCGACCCTGACGGACTGGATGTCCATGATCCATCACCTATAAGGGGATATGAATACTACTAAATCCTTTTAATGGTGGACCTGGACCTTGCCCTAGCAAGGAGCTCGGAGGCCCTCGATGCGTTTATGTCCCCGTCAACGACCATTGCATCGACAAGGACGTCGACCTCATCAGGCCGGGCACCGGCCTGAACGGCCAGGTTCCTGGCATGGAGCCTCATGTGCCCCTTCTGTATGCCCTCGAGCGACAAGGCTCTCAAGGCGGCAAGGTTCTGGGCCAACCCTACGCTCGCAAGGACCTCGCCCAGTTCTCTGGCGGATGAGACCCCCATGAGCTTGATACATGCCCTTGCAGCGGGATGCACCCTGGTGGCCCCGCCAACCACACCCACGGCGGTCGGGAGCTCGATCTCACCTGCAAGGTCCCCGTTGCCATCCCTTGAATATCTTGTCAGAGGCGAATAATGACCGGATATGGAGGCATAGGCATGGGCTCCCGCCTCAACAGCCCTTGTATCGTTCCCGGTCGCAAGCACGACCGCATCGATGCCGTTCATTATCCCCTTGTTATGTGTCGCTGCCCTGTAGGGGTCCGCCTGGGCAAGGTAGAACGCCTTCAGGATGGATGATACCCCCTCTTCCCCCCCTATCTCCTCTTTGGGAAAGATGGCCCTGGCCCCGGAAAGCCTTCCGGTCGCAAGATTGGAAAGTATCCTGAGAACGGCCCTTCCGCCGGTGATGTCCTCCAGAAGAGGTGCTATGGACTCTGCCATCGTATTGACGGCGTTCGCTCCCATGGCGTCCCTGCAGTCAACGAGAAGATGCACCACCAGCATTGTCCCTGCAGGATGCTCCAATACCCTTGTCTCAATATCCCTGGCCCCGCCCCCTGCTTTGACAAGGAGAGGGTCCTTTGCATTTGCCATAGACAGGACCTCATCCTTCCTTAGAAGGACCCCTTCTGCGGCCTTTACGGGGTCTTTGAGGTCGGTGAGCTGGACCTGCCCTATCATGATCTGCTCGGAGCTCCAGGCCGAAAACCCCCCTCTCATCCTTGCCAGCTGCGCCCCTTTTGAGGCCGCAGCTATAACGGAGGGCTCCTCGGTGACCATGGGGACGAGCACATCACGGCCGTTGACCTGGAAGCCTGTAGCCACCCCAAGGGGCAAGTGGAAGCTGCCTATTACGTTCTCCACCATGCCATCAAGGACCGGGTCCTGGAGAGCGGGTTCGAAAAGCGCCCGGAGGTCAACCTCAGAAAGACCTGAGGCCTCGACCACGGCCTTTCTCCTTGCGCCTGGGTCCTTCCTGTAGAGGCCTGGGATGACCGAAACCACCTGACATACCCCCCTTCAGCCCTCCCTCTTCTCCACTTGGGCCCGCTTCAACCTTATGCCTCGGGGGCATTCCAGCTCCTCAAAGACGGTCGATACCAACACCTTCTGCCCGGCCGCCAGATAGGCACGGGTGCAGAGGAATTGGTTGGAACACCATCGGACAGGGCATTCGGGCCCCTCCAAAGTGACCAGGGCGCCCTCAAGGGCCATCCTGGCCGGGACAGATGCCTCAAGAGGTTCCTCGGCGATCTCGACCACTACGGCCCTGTCATCGGTATGGAGGGCGCACGGATGGTCCTTGTCCCTTACGGCGACGACCCTGTAGGTCCTTCCCTTCTCGAGACTGTGGCAGATGACCTTGAAATCACAAGGTTCGCACTCCTGGGCCATCCCGGTATAGCGGAACCTGACCCCGACCCTTGCCATCGGGGGTCCAGTTAATGTGACCTTACCCATCATCCTTCACTTTGTCCGATCGATCGGTTTTAGGTCCATTAAAAGCGAGGTATTATTAATCATTATAGGTTTTAGAGGTGCCCTCATCCTGCCAAGAACGGTCGGACGAGGGAAAGGGATATAAATAAGTACCAATATCGGGGGCTCCTAAAGCCCATGCCAGCAATAGGACTGGTATCCCCCGGCTTGATACCCACTGGACAATGCCCGCGAGCGATAGGGTCCAGGATGGAGGCCTTGGTTTGGCAGAAAAGAAAGGAAAAAAAGATGCGAAGGCGCCAGAGGGACCGGCGCATGGTCCGGACTTCAAGTACATCGTCCGTATTTCCAATACGGACATAAACGGAGAGAGGCGTCTTCTTGACGGGATCACGACCATTAAGGGCATACACTACAGGATATCCAAGGTACTGGTGGATGACCTAGGGGTACCTCATGACAGGCTCATGGGCGACCTTACCGACCAGGAGGTCGAAAGGCTCACATCGCTCATAGAGGACATACCCGCAAAGTTCCCGCATTGGATGCTCAACAGGCAGAGGGACCTGGAGACAGGTGAGGACACCCATGCCATCTCCCAGGACCTGGACATAATACACAAGGACGACATCAACTTCCTGAGGAAGATAAAGTGCTACAAGGGCGTGAGGCATGAACTGGGCCAGAAGGTCAGAGGCCAGAGGTCCAAGTCCAACGGCAGGACAGGTTCCACCGTTGGTGTCGTCAGGAAGAAAGTGGTACCGTGAGGTGATGGTGATGGGCGACCCAAAGAAACTGAGAAGGAAGTATGACACCCCGTCCCATCCCTGGAGAGGCGACAGGATCAAGGAAGAGAATGAGATCCTGACCAAGTTCGGCCTCAAGAACAAGAAGGAGGTCTGGAGGATGCAGTCGTACCTCAGGGACCTCAGAGGCCAGACCAGGACGCTCCAGGCCAAGATCAGGACCGAGGACCAGCAGGCCATCAAGGAAGCGGACCTGCTCCTAAAGAGATGCTATTCGATGGGCATCCTGCCGGATGGGGCCCCTCTGCAGGAGGTCCTTGCCATACAGCTGGACCAGGTCATATCCAGGAGGCTCGAGAGCCTTGTTTACGCCAAGGGGCTTGCATCGACCTACAAGCAGGCGCGGCAGATGATAATCCACGGTCATATCACGTTGAAGGGCCGGAGGGTCACGATCCCGGGGATGCTCGTGAAGATGGGGGACGAGAGGACCATAGAGTACGATGCCGGGTCCCCGTTCACCTCCGAGATGCATCCCATGAGGCCTCAGACATCGAACGCCGGGGAACCGGAACCGTCCCAGGTCCCCTTGAAGATCAAGATAGAGGCCCCAGGGCCGTGATGGAGGGAAATGGATGACCGAAAAATGGGGGATCTGCCACATATATGCCTCTTACAACAACATCCTGGTCACGCTTACGGACCTGACCGGGGCAGAGACGCTGGGCAAATGCACCGGCGGAATGGTGGTCAAGGCCGCCAAGGACGAGGCCTCACCGTACGCTGCTATGAAGGCCGGTGAGTCCATTGCAGATAAGGCGGCGGAGAAGGGCATTACCAATATCCACATCCGTGTGAGGGCACCCGGCGGTAACGGACCGAACTCACCAGGACCTGGTGCACAGGGTGTCATAAGGTCCCTTTCCAGGGCCGGGCTCCGTATTGGAAGGATAGAGGATGTCACCCCTGTCCCGCATGACGGCACGAAGCCGAAGGGCGGGAAGAGGGGCAGAAGGGTCTGAGGGGGTTCAACCGTGAAACTGTTCGTCAGGGAGCTCACCGATAACAGGTGCTCCTTTGTGGTCGATGATACGCGTCCGGACATAGTCAACCTGCTGAGGAGGACCATGGTCACCGAGGTCCCGAAGATGGCCATAGACGAGGTGGAGTTCCATATGGGCCCCATCCGGGACGAGGACGGGAACGAGTACGATTCCAACTCCGCCCTCTTCGACGAGATGATATCCCACCGTCTAGGGCTGGTCCCGATCCCCACGGACATTGACCACTTCACCTTCAGGGAGAAGTGCGAATGCAAAGGAGCAGGCTGTCCCAACTGCACGATAATCTACGTGCTCAACAAGAAAGGACCCTGCACGGTCTATTCCGGTGACCTCCAGCCTCTCGGCGATATGTCGCTAAAGGTCAAGGAGGAGCTCATACCTCTGGTGAAATTGAAGGAGAAGCAGGCGCTCCTCATCTATGCCACCGCGGTGATGGGTACCGGCAAGACCCATGCGAAGTGGCAACCGGTGACCGTTTGCGGGTACATGAACTATCCCAAGGTCAAGATCAACAATAATGTCGAGGTCGATGAACCCCAGAAGGTCATCGCTTCCCTGCCCAAGGGGGTCCTTGACCACCAGAAAGGTGCCTTCGTGCTCAAGGACATCACCCCGCTGGAGAAGAAGGACGCGTCATTCTTCGATGCCAATATACCTGCCTTCGATGGGAAGAAGCCTGTCGAGATAGGGTATGAGGAGGACAAGTTCATATTCTCGTTCGAGACCGACGGGTCAGTCAAGGCGAAGGACGCCCTCAGGTTCGCTCTCAACCTCCTTTCCGACAGGTTCGAGGAGCTAAGGGAGCAGCTTTCTGGGATAGATGAGGCTTAAATAGGATTTGCAGTATTAAGAAAAAAAAATGCGAGGGTAGCTCAGCTTGGTCAAAGGCGCCAGATTGAGGGTCTGGTCCTTAGTGGTTCCTGTGTTCAAATCACAGCCCTCGCACCATTTCCCTTTCGTCAATTTTACATAGATCACGGGAAATGGTGCTAGACAAAGATTAGACTCGAAAAAAATGGATTAATTAATGATATAATCTTTTTTTCCTTACCTTTGGAGTTTGCTTTTCGTCGATAACAGGACACTCCAAAGGTCACAGCCCTCGCACCATCTTTGGCTGTCAGGACCAAGACCTGGAAAATCACGAAGTGATTTTTCATAGGCTTTGGAGTTCGCTTTTCGTCGATTATTTGACACTCCAGATGTCACAGCCCTCGCACCAAGCTGAGCGAATAAGATCTCGGAAGCTCCCACCGTTCTTACCTCAGGAAAGCGAACTCCGTTCCTTCCAAGACCGCATGTATCGAAAGAACGATCAAGACCAAGATGGTCAGTCCAAGATGTATGAACCTCCAATTCTTGTCTCCCATCTTCCTTGACAGGGACTTCGAGAAGGAGCCGGTTAGGGCTATACCTATCATCCCGGCCAGAGCGGTCCCTCCAAGGAGAAGGCCTTCAGTCGTCCCGGAATAAGGACCCGTGTACAATAACAGGACATGTACCGCAACCGATAGTACCGCTATGTAGGAGATCCAACAATGGGCCCTTTTTCGATTATTTTGACCAATGAGACGATCGAGCCCTCTCTTTAGAGCTCCTATCGTTCCCCCGAGAAGGGTGCTCATCATGAACGATGATGCTGCAATGAAGGCAAAGACCCTACCTATGACCCACCCCATATCCGAAGAGGGCCTATGGGTCCTGAACGTCCCGTACTTCACATGCTCTCCGGTCCTTACGTCCCAGGACCCTTCAAGCTGGTATTCAGCATCGTCCTGTTCATCCTCCTCATGGTCATGATGGACCATGGCCGATACCTGGAAACGGATGTCCCCTGACCCCTGGCCCGATGTCATGATTTTCCATTCGAACCCATGGGAACCGCCAGGGCCTATGTTCGGTCCTTCTTGTGTGTCCGTCCGCCCGGAACCTCTGTCGACCTCTATCTCAACGGTGAAGGAGGCCGCTCTCAGACCCCTGGCATGGTCAACGATGATAGAATACCCACCAGCACCGCCAGAGGATATATCGTTCCGGCCTAGCTCAACTACCTCATTGTCGGATTCCTGAGCGGACCATAAATGCCTGTTGGGGCCTTCAACGCTCAAGTCAAGGTCAGTATAGTCGACCGAGCGTGGATCGTAGAGAAGGGCGACCCTCACGGAGACCGTGGACGATGTCACATCAAACGGATGTTCCACAGTCCCCCCCCGGGAAACGGTGGCCTCCCAGACGTCAGATACAGGTCCGAACCCAATATCGGTGAAGGATATGATCTGTGCATCTGTGAGGTCGATGGTAGCCGAGCAGGAGGTGATGTCATGCTTCCATGTGTTGCTGACCTTCAAACTGACCGTATGCTCTTCACTTGATGGGATGACCTCGGGGTAGGTGCCGTCCACTACGAATGCCGCGAAGCTCCCATGGCATTCGCTGCATTCCCCGTCCTTGGACGAAGGGAGCACGCTTGATGCCAACGGAGATAGGAGCGGTGATAGGGCTATGAAGGCCAACGTGATGACCGTCAGGGCTGTAATTAATGTCTTGACCATGGAAGATCATTCTTAGAAAGGACGACCTGGTATGATAAATTGGCCCCCATGACCGAAAGTATTCAAGGAACATTTCAAGTGCAATGATGATAGAATGTACCCAAGTTATCCTTTTAAAACGAATAGCACAAGGGTCCATTCCAAGAGTGGAAGTCCTTTTTCTCTAGGTCCAAAGTAAGCCCACAAGCACCTGCATAAGGATTTAATCACCATCGTCCTACCCTCATCCGATGCTCATCTCCGCTGACAGCCTGTCCAAGACCTACGGGAGCAGGGACATCATCCGCTCCGCATCGCTCACCATCGAAAAAGGGGAGAGCATCGGACTGGTCGGCAACAATGGGGCGGGTAAGACCACGCTCATTCGCATGCTCATGGGTGAGCTCAGACCGGATTCCGGTGACCTCCGGATAAGAACTGAGAAGATAGGCTACCTGCCGCAGATCCCGGACTTCTCAAAGGATACCAAGGTAAAGGATGTCATTGGAGCCCCCTACGGACAGCTCTCAAAGGTCATACGGAGGGTCGCCGAGCTCGAATCGATGATGTCGGACCAATCGGGGCAGGATATCGACTGGGACCAGGTGAGCAGGGAATATTCAGATAGACAGCAGGAGCTGGCCCTTCTGAGGGGGCGCTATCTCTCATCGTTCTCGACAGATGCGCTGGTGGAGCTCGGATTGCAGGAGGGGATAATGGAGCGGAGGATGTCCGAGCTCAGCGGAGGCGAGGTGACCAAGGTCATGCTCGGCCGTGTAGTGGTCCAGTCAAGGGACACGGACGTCCTCTTCCTGGACGAGCCGACGAGCCATCTCGACGTATCCACGATGGAATGGATGGAGGACTACCTCGTTGACCTGGAGGGGGCCATGGTCGTCGTTTCCCATGACCGCTATTTCCTTGACAAGGTGGCCACGAGGATAGTGGAGATATCAGGTGGGGAGATACGCTCCTACAACGGCTCGTATTCGGACTATATCTCCATGAAGGAGACCGAATTCCTCCAGAAGGCAAGAGAGGCACAGAAGAACCAATCCGAGAGACAGAGGCAGGAGAGGGTCATAGCAGAGCTCAAGAGGAGATGGGGATATCTGACCACCTTCAAGACCAGGAAGAAGCTCCTGGAGAGGACGAAGGCACTGGAAGCTCCCAAAAGGGACGATGATATCCGCTTCGACATCAGGACCACCAAGCGCAGCGGGGTCAATGTGATAATGGCCAAGGAGATGGCGGCCTACAGAGGGGACAAGGTCATCATCAGGGTCAGGGACATAGACCTGGAGACCGGGGACAAGCTCGGGATATTCGGTCCCAACGGTTCGGGAAAATCCACTTTTTTAAAGGCCCTCATGGGGGAGGTCAAGGTCACGGGCGACCTCTGGGTGGCTCCGGGCGCGACCATCGGTTACTTCGCCCAATCACATGACGGCCTGGACCCGGACCTGACCGCAGAGGAGCAGCTCATGCAGGCGGTCGGGCCCGATAACAAGGCCATAGCAAGGAAGACGCTGGCCTCCTTCCTGCTCATCAACAAGGACGTGGAGAGGAAGATATCAACGCTATCGGGCGGGGAGAGGGCCAGGGTGGCCCTGGCCAATATGATAGTGCTCGGTAGGAACCTTCTTGTCTTGGACGAGCCGACCAACTATCTGGATATCCGGTCCCGCGAGGCGGTCGAGAGGGCCCTATCCTCGTATGAGGGGACAATAGTCATGGTGTCCCATGACAGGTACCTGCTTGACGGGATCTGCAACAAGACGGGTATGGTCTCCGACGGGTCCATGAGGATCATGCCCGGCAATTATTCCATCGTGAGACAGCAGGTGGACCCGTTGACCCTGGGGGACAGGGTCGAGACCTACGTCGTCACCGCGAAGTTCGTTGACTGGAAATCAAGGACGAAGTACAAGGCAGGGGACAGGATAGAGGTCCATACCAGAGACCTCGACAGGTACAGACAGCTCATAGAGAGCGGTTTCCTCAAACTGGCGAAGTGACCATGGGTTCGTTCATTTCCTGAGCTTCCTCATGTCCTCCCTCATCCTCTCTATGTCGAGGATCCAGTCCTCAAGGTCCTGCTCGTGCTCGATCTCCTCGCCAAGGATGAAGGTCGCCATCTGATGGGTCGTGTGGTCCTTGCCGTTCGTCAGATCAGCGAGCGATTTGTAATGGCCTATGGCGCACCGTTCGCCTCTTAGGTTCTGCTCCAGGACCTGCTCGACATAGGGGTCTTCCGGTGCCTCATAGGGGCATTTGCCGAGCTTGGACCATTCCTTCGGATCGAGGACAGGTACACCGCCTAGCTGGACGATCCTGTCGGCCACAAGGTTGGCATGGTTGAGCTCCTGCGTTGCATGGACGAGGAGCTCGGGAGCTATCTCGCTCCTCATGGGGCCTTCCATCACCTTCGCACCGATCCAGTACTGGTAATAGGCCAGCCATTCCTCGCTCAGCGCTTCGTTAAGGAGCTTAATGAGCTTTTGCACGTCCTTCCCTGCTATCTCCTTTCCTTTCTTGCCCATATCACAGACCTCCTGCTGCAGGGAAATGTGGAAATTGGCTATTAAAAAGCTTTGGCAGCGGTGATAGGGAAAAATGGATTAATCAACAGTTGCATATGTTGGTTCTAGGAAGGAAAAGGAGACATTCGATGACCGGACTCATCCAGGTCCAGACGACATTCTCATCGAAGGATGACGCCGAGAAGCTGGCCCAGGACCTTGTCAGCTGGAAGCTCGCTGCCTGCGTGCAGGTCATAGCGGTCAGGTCGACCTACCGATGGAAGGGACGCGTCGTCAAGGAGCTCGAATGGCTCTGCCTGATAAAGACCAAGGAGGGCCTCTTCAGCGAGGTATTCAGGGCGATAAAGAAGGTCCATCCGAACGACGTGCCCGAGATAGTCGCCCTTCCAATAGAGCGCGGGAGCAAGGAATACCTCAAATGGCTCGAGGAAGAGACCCTTGACCTGGGATAGCGTTCGATACTTCTTCCCACTTATTAGGCCAGATGGGCTTTCGCATAGGCAAGGGTTAGTTTTTTAAGTCAAGAGACCATTGTATTCATAGACGGGCCAACGCCCGTCCTGACAGGCCCGGATTGCTTGGTTCTAACAAACGCACTCAATCCTCTCAAACCGGACCTGTCTCTCGTTATTCATATGGGCAAATTTCAAAAGCAGCTGAGCGATGTCCTTTCATGGTCATCGCGGAGAAGAAAAGGGTCCTGGTCGTTTTCCATTCTCATGAAGGGAACACCAGGTCATTGGCAGAGAACATAGCAGATGAGATAGGGGCCGACCTCGAAGAGCTTGTCCCCGAGAAGGTCGTCACAAGCGGCCCCATGAAGTACTTCTGGGGAGGCAGCCAGGTCATGATGGGACGAAAACCTCCCATACAACCCCTCTCGAGCGACATAGGCTCCTATGACATCATATTCATAGGCACTCCGGTCTGGGCCTGGACCTTTACCCCTCCCATAGGCACTTTCCTCAAGGAGCACCCTTTCAGCGGTAAGAAGGTCGCACTGTTCGCCAGCTGCGAAGGCGGCCCCGGAAAGACCCTTGAGAAGCTGAAGGAGCCATTGAAGGGCAATGAGTTCATAGGGGAGGAATGGTTCTTCGCCCCGTTGAAGAAGGACACCGAAGCGACCCTGAAGAGGGCCAGGGATTGGGCTAAAGGGTTGATGATGAAAGCTTGAACATGGAGGATGGAAGAATGGAACTGGACGAGATCATTGGACTGAGACGCGCCTATAGGGGACTGGATGAGATGGATATGACCGATGAGATGGTCACGGACCTTGTAAAGGCCGCATCCCTCTCACCTTCCTGTGCCAACAATCAACCCTGGAGGTTCGTCTTCGTCAGGAAGGGGCCTCAGATGGAAAAGCTGCAGGGAACGCTCACCGGGGGCAACTACTGGGCAAGGAAGGCCTCCATGGTCGTGGCAGTGGTAAGCAGACCTGAGGACGACTGCCGTAACGATGAGGGGGATTACAACTGGTTCGACACCGGGATGGCGACGGCCATGATGCTCCTGAAAGCGACAGAGATGGGGTTGGTGGCCCACCCAATATCCGGGTTCGACCAGGCAGCGGCAAGGAAGGTCCTGGAGGTCCCCGATGGTTACAGGCTCCTGCCCCTCATCATCTTCGGGAAACGTTCCAAGGACCTTTCAGGATTGAGCGAGAAGCATCAGAAGCAGGAGAAAACAAGACCGGAGAGGCTGCCCCCTGAGAAGATAGCCTTCATGGAAAGGTTCCAAGGAGAACGACCCGCACCATCATGACACTTTCATCGCCTTGGCCGCTATCCTCTTCAATCTTGCAGCAGATGGTCCGAAGTAGTCCGGGTCGGGGACAGCAAATCCAGACCTAATGAGCTCCCCATTCACGAATATCCTGTTCTTCAGATGAACTATGCACCTGCCGTTCGGGTCGGTCCCGTCAATGGAAACATGCTTACCTTTGACCCTTTCATCAAGATAGGTCAAAGCCCCAATCGTATCGATGGTATTCAAGCCGGCAAGACTTCTTTTTGAACCGTCCGAAAGCATGAGGTTCATGTCACAATCGATGCCATTCACCCGCAACAATGTCCGCCCGGCCCCTGCCCCCTCCTTCTTAGGTCTTGGAGGGGACGAATCTTTGATGGATGGAACGTAATCGTCAATGTCAAACGCCTTGGAGGATGGCCCTGTCTCCGTGAAGACCAATTCACTTGAAAAGAGGGGGCTGAACCGGTCCTTGATCATAGGAACGAAATCACGGTTCAACTCGAATCCCACCCCGCTCCTGCCCAGCTCGAAGGCCGCCTGGAGCGTTGTACCGCTCCCAAGGAACGGGTCAAGGACCGTCTCATCCTTCAGGCTGAACATCCTTGTCAAACGCGCTGGGAGCTCCAGTGGGAACATCGCCTCGTGGCCTATCTGTCTCGCCCCACCGAACCTCCAATGGGAGCGGAACAGCTCCTTCCAATCATCCCTGGATATGACGGAGGCCTCCTTCATATCCTTCGTGACCCCTATGACCTCCCCCGGCTT
>JBFYMY010000004.1:0-3259 GCA_041304645.1 Thermoplasmatales archaeon | reverse complement strand
AGCTCATTGTGAACCCGACAGAGGAGGTGGAGCTCATCTTCATCTTCGACATACCGCTCGAAGCCCGGACCGGGACGTACAACATGAGCTTCACCTTCACCACGCTGAGGAACATAAGCAAGCAGGTGAACATAACGCTCGAACTGACACCTGCCGATGTGATCAGACCTCCGGTGGTAGAACCGATGGACCCGACCTTCATCATCATAGCTGCTATCATATCGGTCATCCTGCTGCTAGCTGTTCTAGGTCTCGTCTACCTCTTCGTCATAAAGAAGAAATCCAAGTCCAAGCTCTCCGACGAACAGATCGAGAACAAGCTCGACAACGAGCTAGTGGTGGGCAGGGACCGGTCCTTCGGGCTCGCTCCCGCTCCTCAGGGTCTCAGAGGTCAGACGGTCACCAAACCCAAGGTCAGGACGGGAAAGCTGGACGGAGCCCCTGTAGCGAACGAGGATATTCCCGAGATCGACAGCTCCGAGGTCGAGGATGTGAAGCTGGTGGATGAGTCCTCCGAGGATGCCTGGATGAACATCGTGGCGGCCGAAACCGTTGAGATGACGGAGGAACAAGGGGTCATTGAGAGCAAGGTTGCGGACGATTCCAAGGGAAAATCCTTAACGGACCTCCTGTCAGAGATGGCAGAGGATGCCGATGAGGGACACTGAAACGTGACGATATCCTATCGGACCATAGAGATCGAAATTGGTCCAAGAAAATGCCCCTAACGGGGACATGTACAGACCCAATGATGAGGCTTAAAGGCCCATGTCATCGACGGAGGGTCCGACTATCGCTAGTCCCTCCTTGTCTATGTCGATGATGTACTGCTTCATGGAGTGCTGGTTCTGCCTCATCTTTATGACCTCTATATAGCGCTTCTTGCCCTCAAGGGTCCTTCTGATCCCGAGCTCTATGACCCCATCGGCCAGGAAGTTCTCGTCCTCCCTGAGAAGATAGCTCGTTTCCCTGGGCATCTCCTTGAGGATGAAGGAGGTGAGGTCGTTGTCCCTCAGCATCTTGAAGAAGTAGTAGATGCGCTTCCTTATGAGGTAATCGTTGTCCATCTTGGTGAGGGTATACAGGGCGTTAAGGGAATCAAGGGCGAATACGGAGAAGGCCTCCCCCCTCTCCTCCTTGGTGGATATTATGAGCTTCTCGGTGAGCTCAAGGAAGTCGGTGTTCTCCGATTCCTCCCTGTACATCTCCCTGGTCCTGTTGTAATCCGCGATGAATATCCTCTCGTTCGGCTTCACGCCCATGGACCTGAGGTTCCTTAGGAGGGATTCCTTTGACTCCTCTATGGTCGCGTAGAGCCCTATCTTCTTTGGGTTGTTATCCAGGTACTTGGACATAAGCGTGTATGTGAAGGTCGACTTCAGCGTCCCGGTGTACCCAGTGACAAGTATGATCATCCGTTCGTAGCTGTTGGTCCTGAAGATCTTCTCCAGACCCTTTATTGTGTTCTGGAACATATATACAGCTCCTTATGATGTCATTAATGCACTTTTGCATCGAACAATCGTTGTTCTTGATTAAAAACATATCGGGCCAAATCCCAAAGAGGCACCCCTGAACACCGCGTGCCAGGATGACGACGATGGTCATATAATGGGGTTGGTCCATCCGGATACATGGACGCTCGCAGGCTCAAGCTTTGGGCCCTCCTAGCCGCTCCTTCTGCGCTCGTCATCATTCTGGCGCTCCTCTGTCTCATCTGGCCCGAGACCTTCTGGGACCGATTCCTCTGGAAGTACTACTGGTCCCCCATAGTCGCTGATGCGGGGGGTGATGCCGGAGGGGCCACTTCCGAATATAACTGGGTAGATACCATCACTTACGGTGTCATCCTGGCCTTCTCGGCCTTCCTTATGAACAAATTGTTCATTCTAAGGAAGCTCAGGGTGGGTCTGCCTTTCTTCGTTGCTCTGACCCCCGTCATACTCATCGGGTCAGCGGCCAGGGTCCTTGAGGACATGGAGCTGTTCAACGAGCCCCTGCAGTACCTCTTCATCTCGCCCATAATCTACATCATGCTGGGGCTTCTGACCCTGGGATCGATCATCATTTCGGATGTCATCGAGAGGAAATGGCCTGGTGGCGGGCGGGACCAGAGGTACGCATCGGCCCTCTTCATCATGGTCCCCTCTCTCCTTGTCACCCTGGTCATATTGGCGGGGAAGGGGTGGTTCAACGAGGGCATATCGGTCCTGCCTGTCCTCCTGATAGGGGCTTTGGCCGCATGTACGGTCCTGCCTGCCAAGGGGCAGCTCAAATGGGAGAGGTTGGTCCTCACCATCTGGCTCGAAGCGCTTGCCTTCGTTGTCTATATGTATGTACTTTGGGTGATGAAAGGCGAATGGTTCGACCATTACGTGACCTTGAACATGGGGGTGGAACCGACCTCACATCTTGGATCTGGCGGTCTGATCTTTCTGCTGATGCTCGCAGCCACCATTGTCATGGGTCTTTTAATGTTCGCAGCGTTCAAGGGTTCCAAGAAGTACCGTGCCATCATCAGCGGCATCAACATCTTCATCCTTGCAGGTCATATGCTGGATGCTTCCGCCACGTATGTAGGGATAGATCATTTCGGATATTCCGAGAAGCATGTCCTGCCTTCTTTCCTCATACGCGTTACCGGGACGGCCCTGGTCATGTTCCCGTTGAAGCTCCTCTTCCTCATCCCGGCCTTCATCATCCTTGATGTCGAACTTGAGAAGGAGACGAGGGAGAACCCTCACCTCATGGCCTTGGTAAAGCTCACCATGCTCGTTCTGGGTGCCGCGCCGGGAGCGCGCGACCTGATAAGGCTGGCTCTCGGAGTTTAAAAAGGACAAGAGCGCGGACAGGTCCGCGCTCTTTGGCGGTCCGTCCTTAGGTGATGAGAGATGGACCGCAGCGGATGGATGGATACTGCTCTATTATCGGCCCAATAGGGTATTAAAACCTTTCTGCACATGTGCAAGGAGAGGCCCCTAAAGCCCTTCAGGTCTCAGCTTCCTTCCTCTTCAGGGCCTGGACAAGGGATGCCCCGTACTTCTGGGCCCTGACCTCGCCGAAGCCGCGGACCGACCTCAGGTCGCCCGGGTCCGTGACCCCCCTGTTGACGATCTCGACCAGGCTAGTGTTGGACGCTATGCAGTAGGGAGGGAGCCCTTCTTCCCTTGCAAGTCGGTTCCTCTCATATTTCAGCCGCTTGTAGGCTTCTTCGTCGAGAGGTACCGAAAGCTCCCTTGCCGGGAGTGGCCATGGGATC
>JBFYMY010000003.1:0-4943 GCA_041304645.1 Thermoplasmatales archaeon | reverse complement strand
GATGGAAGTACTATAGGTCGTGAAATGATGGTATTGGTCCTTAGAAGGTCGATATCCTTCAGGAGAACATCATCTATGCATGTCTCCATGTGGGTCTGCGTCGTCGTTTTGAACCCTGTTGTCAGAGAGAACCTCATTGCAGAGCCGAGCCCATTCCTGAAGTTCAGGTCCTCCATGGATGCTAGCAGGGTTCCGTTCACAGATTTTACCTTGATATCGAACTCATGTACGTAACCGTTCCAATCAAGATCGATCTGGTACCATGTGTTCGGAAGGACGTTCCTTGTAAGCTGGTACCAATTACCTGTTGAGAGGACAGCTAGGCCACCGTTATTGAAACCCAGTGCCATTATTACATCCGTCGTATAGGTTGGATTGGTCGATCTGGTCCCTAATAGATGGAACCTTGATGAGACCTTCTCGTCAGAATAGACGTAGTTGCTCCTGATATAGGCCCTCAGTGACCCGTTCGCAATATCGAAAGCCTTAGAGAGGACTATCTGGTTCTTGAGCTTGTCAGTATTAATGGATCTGGCAAAATTGGTAGAGGAATTGTCGAACCCCGTCCTGTTATCGGCAAAGAAACTACCCAATCCGTAGGAATTATGGAAGACCCAACCATTCTCACCAATGAGATCGGTGTTGTTTACGTATTTTTCGAAATCATCCAAGGTGAGGTCCAGTGAAAGCCCATTGTTCGTTCTGGAGAAACCCTCGGTCATATTGACCTCATCAAGGTCGCTGAAATCATCGTACCATAGACCCCCCCTCATGTCGATCTCCGGACGGACCTTGCTATAGGTGAGGGCGAAGGGGTCAGATGATCCTATGTCATAAATAGGAGAACCCTGGAAAATCGATACGGCCAGGGAAGCCTGTAAAACGAGGGTCAAAATGACCATCGTTATTAGGTTCTTGTTCATATGGGACCTCCGAACATTATTAAGACCCGATGCACAAAGCATTTAAATCAAGTTCAGAACGGATTTAAACTTTCCATCATTTTTCTTCCTTTCTTGGAATATCCGTGGGATGTCCCATGTAAAAAAATGATCATAATCAAAAAGGACATTTTCGAAATTCTAATAATATGGACAGAATAACGATATTCGCATCATTTTTCATTATCATTGTTCATTTTATTATCGATCCGGATGGTCCCATTTTCTGGATTTTTATATGATTTAGAGAAAATGGGCCCATCCGGATTCGAACCGGAGATCTCCGCTGTGTGAAAGCGACGTCATAACCAGCTAGACCATGGGCCCCTGATTTTTCCTTATTATGAAGGATATGGATGATGATGATAGACCATATAAAACTTATCCAAACGTCCATTTCCAAACTGAATTCATGGGAAAAGGATATCATCGGGGACCATTCTCCCAAAACCATGGGAAGTGATAGGCAGACCGGGAGACATGAACATGCCGGTATGTCGAGCAAGGGCGATTTCGATGACCGTTCTATTCTTTTAAGCGCAGGCCTTTCCAATGGCCAGACCCTGATAGACTGCGGGTGCGGTGATGGCCATATATCCCTGGCTGCTTCGGAAATGGTCGGTGAGAATGGAAAAGTGTACGCATTGGACGTTCATGGGCCCTCCATAGACACCCTGAGGTCGTCCATCGAACAAAAAAGGTTGACCAACATCTATGCAGATGTCGTAGATATTACCAAGAGGTTGCCCTTTCCTGATTCTTGTGCGGACATGGTGATAATGTCAAATGTCCTTCACGGTCTCGTTCATAATGGTGAGGATGGAGAGGTCCTAAATGAATTAGCAAGGGTCCTGCGCCCAGATGGTAAGTTCGTAATGATAGAGTTCCGGAAGGAGGAGACCGATTTCGGCCCTCCGCTGGACATAAGACTTTCCTTAGAAGATATCAATGCGCTGCTCACAGGTCTGGGTCTTGAGAAAAGCTCGAATATGGATATTTCCCCGTCACATTACATGGCCGTGTTTATTAAGGATGTAGAATAGGTTTTTAACCGATAAGGTGTTGCAACCTCAGGAAAAGGAGGCCTTGACATGTCAGATATCAGAAGGGAAGTGGTCCAGGACCGAGGTATAATAAAAAAGGTCCAGGCATGGCTACCAGGCTACAAGACCTACAGGACCTGCGAGGACCTGAGGATAGCCGACAGTCTGCTAAGGAAAGAGCTTGCAGGGAAGCTCGAGATCGTGGAATCCGATGTCAACAAGGCCAGGAAGGAGATAGCCGTATCTATGGAATTCGACCTGATAAATCGGATAGGGGAGCTTGTGAACACCGCTCACAAGGTCACTGAGAAGGTAAGGCATGCCGAACAGGGTTATGCTCCCTGGATATCCGCAGATGTTCGTATCCAGGAGGATGAGCTGAATGCTCTTTACGAGTACGACCTGTCCATGTTAGAACATCTTAAACTCCTTCAAGATAGGTCAAAGGCGCTAAGAGAGGCGGCGGATTCAAGGTCTGTTGATAGAATGGAAAAGATAAGGCAGCTTAGGACCGAGCTGGAAAGCTTCGAGCGTGATTTCGGTCAGAGGATCTCAGCCATCACAAGGGTGGCTCAGAAATGATGTGATTGGAGATGATGGATATGGGACTGAAGGACAAGATAAAGGGAGAGATTAGGGGAGAGATGAACACCTACGAATGGGTTGGTAACGACAAAGGTGAGAATGTCATCTACAAGATCCCCAAGAACATCGTATGGAACGATAACATAGTGGTCAAAGAGGACGAGTACGCCGTCTTCTTCAGGGACGGGAAGGCCCTGACGGTCTTCGACCGGCCTGGAAGATATGCCCTCACCACTCAGAACATCTCCAATTTCGGGCTCGCCGATAAGGTACATGACTGGACAGGAGTAAGACAGCTGGGAGAGATTTACTATGTACAGAGGAGGGAACTAAGAGGCAAGTTCGGTACCAAGGAGCCCATCACCTTCAGGGACAACGATTTCGGTATGGTAAGGGTGAGGGTCTTCGGGAACTTTGCCTATAGGGTGACCGATGCGCTCCTGTTCATAACCCAGTTCGTGGGAACCGAATCGTACAATTCGACAGGACAGATCCTTGATTGGTTAAGAGACCAGATAATCATGGTCCTGAATGATATCCTAGGCGAGCTCAAGGCAGAGAAGAAAATGGGTATTATAGACATCCCCGCATACCTGCAGGAGATCGAACAGGTACTCCTCTCAAGGGTTGAGAGCGACACAAAGAGGTACGGTCTGGAGATCACAAAGCTCACCGGTTTGAACTTCAATCTGCCCGAGCAGGTCCAGCAGGCCATTGACAAGAGGGGCGAACTGCAGGCCCTCGGGGTCAATTACATGCAGTACCAGGCTGGGCAGGCCATGGTTAAGGCTGCGGAGAACCCCTCCGGGGGAGGGAACCTTGCAAGTATGGGTGTCGGTCTTGGGGCCGGTCTTGGAATGGGGGCTGGTATGACCGGAGCCGTCCAATCCGGTATGCAGCCCCAGCAGCCAAACCCGTGGGGGGCACAGGGACCCACGACGGCGGCTGTT
Source organism: Thermoplasmatales archaeon (assembly GCA_041304645.1). Classification (GTDB taxonomy): domain Archaea; phylum Thermoplasmatota; class Penumbrarchaeia; order Penumbrarchaeales; family Penumbrarchaeaceae; genus JALOTP01. The sequence continues at coordinate 1,424 of JBFYMY010000003.1, read as the reverse complement.
CCTGAGAAGGAGAGACCAAAATGCCCTAAATGTGGCAAGCCTGTTGATGCAGGCCAAAAGTTCTGCAATAGCTGCGGTGCGAAGTTGGTCGATGAAGTTAATTGCGTCAAATGCGGTAAACCTATGACAGCAGGCAACAAGTTCTGTCCAGAGTGCGGCTCGAAACAGACCATTGAGTGTCCGAAATGCGGTTATGAACTGGCACCGAACGCAAAGTTCTGTCCGGAATGCGGAAGCAAGCTCTGAGCTATCTACCGCTGAAGGCCTTTTTCAGGTCGGAGAAGAAACCTCCGACCGATTGGTCAGGGGGAGGGATATCGCCCCTTATGACGTTGCTTGATGAACCACATATTAGGACCTGGTAACTGGTCCTGTTGTAAACAAAGTCCACCTTCCATACAGGGGCATGCACGAACTCTATGTCCTCGATCTCGAAGGTGTTCTCGACCTTCTTGAACAAGTTGACCTGGGGTGACAGCAGGAACCGCTGATTGTCCGCAACCTCACCCTTAGCCAGGTCCTCCGCGTCCTTCTCATCGAACTCGGCATTGAGGAACTTTGCCCCGTCACTTATCTTGGATAGGTTGAAATCCTCCTTTCCAGACAAGGGTATCTCGTATTCTCTTGTTGGGAACTTTGAACTCCTTCTACCCAGGACCTTCCAGTAATATTCCCTGTGGAGCTTTCCTGTCCTGGGTTCGTTCCCGCCTGTTCTTGTAAAGGACCCCTCGTAGGATGTCGTCACATTGATATGGACTATGTAGAACGGCAGAAAGGTCAATGAAGCGCCCTCTATCTTCGAAGCCTTCTGGAAGTTCGACGGTTTCAGGGCACCGGTGGACATCCACCTCCTGACGGTCTCAAGGACCCCTTTATCATCGAGTTTGCTAGGAATGATCGAATGTTTCAGGAAGAACTTCTTGTCGGTGGCAACATTGAACGCGGTCCCGCAGTACTCGCAGGTTATGATGACCTCTCCGGCCTTCAACGGAAGAGGAGCTCCGCAATTATGGCATTTGACGTCCTGCGCTATCGTCATATCACGGCCTCGCTTGTGTTTCTGTTCTCCCTAATAGGAACCATGAATAATTAAATATACAGTAGAACATGGAGCCCCATGGCCTACCTGTCAACGTTGAAGATGAACTGCTACTTCTTCGTCGGCCTAATGTTCCTGATATTTGCGGTGTTCGTGGCGACCATAGGCCTGATCGTCGGTCTTCCGTTCATCTACATGCTCATCATATTCCTAATTTTCATAAGCATACAGGTCCTTATCTCTTCGGCTTTGATCGGATGGGTCTCCGGGGTCCGTCATTTAAAGAAAGGAGAGGTACCGTTCCTCGATGAAGAGGTGGGAAAACTGGCCAGGCAGGCCAATATACCGATGCCTAGGCTCGGTATAGTCAATGATCCCACCCCTA
>JBFYMY010000002.1:0-3031 GCA_041304645.1 Thermoplasmatales archaeon | reverse complement strand
AGACGATATCGTTCAAGATATCCTTCAGCTGGACCGGCAAATCCTCGTTCCCTGTGATGGCATTAAGGAACTCCGAGTATGCAACGGATGCGCCCTTGTGGTCCCCTACCTTGTACATGAGGGATGCCTTCGTCACAAGTAGATAGTAGCGCATCCTTTCCGGGACATCGTCCTCATCGATGGCCTCCATGGCCTTGAGGCCTTCCTCGGGTCCAAGTTCCTTATCGATAAGGTGAGGCAGCCAGAGGCCGCAACAGGCTCTCATGGACCCTATGAGCGAGTCATCATCGGCAGCCCTGTACTTGCATACCTTTCTTGCAGTTACAAGGGCTTTTCCGTAGTTGCCATCGGCAATGTTGAGGAGCATTCGGATGAAGTCCTTCCTCTCCTTGTTGGCCGGGTCCTTATCCCCTCTCTTGGCACCAACCAGGGCAGGTCCGAACTCCCGGACCAGGTCCATAGAGGGTATCTGAAGGGCAGCCTTGATCAGGACGTCCATGGCCTCCAGCTCCTCTCCCGATCCTAGCTGGTGATATATCTCCTCCGAAACGAAGAGCGGTACGGGGCCAAGACCCGGTTCGTCCTCCAGTCCGAAAGGGTATGGCGGGACGTCCATGCCTATCTCCTGGTGGAATCCCATGCCGGTCAATCTCTCGTGGAACAGCCTGGCAAGGTCCCTGTGGCAGGATTCTTTGACATCCGGGTCGAGGGCCAGTACAGCCTGGTCCTTGATGAGGTCATGGACCATGTAACCGCCCGTGGTCCCGAAGACGAGATGCCCGTCCATGAGGGAAGGTATGGCATCCGATCCCCGCCCGAGCATGAATGAGAGCTCTGTCTCCCCAAGTGTAAGCCGGCAGAGCGATAGGAGGCCGAGCAGCCTGAGATCGTCGGGTGGCAATTTGCTGAATATCTCCTGTTTCAGGAAATGGTCGAAGTCCTCCATATCGATATCAAGTCCCTCTTTCTCCACGAGGACCAGGGCAAGCGGATGACCGCCCGTCCTCTCGATGACGGAATCTACTTCCTTTGCATCGAACCCTCTCTCGAGAAGGAACTTCCTAGAGGTCTCCCGGTCGAAGCCCAGGAGCTCCATCTCCCCGACAAGACCTTTGAGCCGGACATCCCTTATGTCATAGAATGTGGCTCGGGTCCTTGAGAGGACCATCACATGAGACCCCTTCATGAACGGCAGCCTCTCCTTCAGACAACCAAGGAAGTCCGTCACTTCCTGGGGGGCTCTGTGGAGGTCATCGAATATGAACAGCAGGGGCGCCTCCTGTGGCAGGCCCTTCAGGAGGTCGCAGACCTGGTCTATGTCCAGGTCGGCCCTTGAGTCGCTGAAGGATGACAGACGATCATCACCGGTGCTGGCCAGGAATCCTGAAAGCTCCCTTATGACATAACCGAGAGTGGTCCATTCCTTCAGGTCTATGTAGAATATGTCCATCTTGTTACCGAAGAGCTGGGTCACCTTCCATGAGAGCGTGGTCTTTCCGACCCCAGCTATCCCGTAGATGACGAGCACACGTTTCTTGGAAGAGCTCAGGAACTTCGATATCTCCTCCGATTCGACCTCCCTGTCCAGGAACATATCCGGGGGTGTCAACGAGTGCGTGTAGCTCGTTCTCCTCTTCCTTTCGCCCCCAGGTCCCTTCACGGCGGACCTGTCAAGTTTCCTGGTAAGTACGATGTCCGATATGTTCTTCAAGGAGACAAGGTTGCTTGATAGCAGCTTCTCGAGATTATCGGTCCTCTTGGAGCCACTATCGATGACCTCTATCTTCAGGGTGTTCAGCGAATCTAGCAGGGACCTTGCCGCAAGGATACCGCTGTCGGTCAGGAGATATACCTTCCTTCTCCTTGAGAGGTTATCGACATGGGCCAGGTATTCCTCCACCTCTCCACGGGAAATGAGCGACCCCACGGCCCTTGGAACGGCGGACCTGATTATGCCAAGATTGCTCGCGATCCCTTCCTGTGTGAGGTCCACCGGGACCTGGAGCTCACCCCTGAACTTCGTGTAGTTCAGGAGCAAGAGCAGTATCTTGTCCCTTACCGTCAGCTTGATGACCATCTGTTCCATCGGAGGGCCCTCCTTGAGTCCTGCCTCATCATACCCCTCAAGGTCATGTATCAGGAGCGGTTTTATAAAAAAAGCTTTTTGCAAAAAAGGGTGCACAAGAGCAATTCTTAACCACATGAAGGGCATTTCCCCTTCCATGGCCCCAAGGCTGACGGAGGAACTGTTGGGATCATGCGACGGTACGCCCCCTTACGGATGCAGATTGTGCGACAGGGGTACGAAGCTTGTGCTTTACATGACCGGGGTATGCGCAAGGGACTGTTTCTACTGCCCCCTCTCCGAGGTCAAGAAGGGAAAGGATGTCATATACGCAAATGAGCGGCCAGTCAAGGGCAGTGGATGGCTGTCTGGGATCATGGACGAGGCAAGGGTCATGAAGGCCCTCGGTATCGGCCTGACCGGGGGTGATCCTATGCTGGTCCCGGAGAGGACCGTTGAGGTCGTCAAAGCGCTCAAGAAGGAGTTCGGGAGCAGACATCACGTGCACATGTACACTTCCGGTCCCTTCGACCCAAGGGACCTTCGGAAGGTCCGGGATGCCGGGCTCAACGAGATAAGGTTCCACCCCCCCTTCGAAACCTGGGAGTGCTTCCGGTTCCTGGGAAGGGATGCGGAGGAAGGGGATGCGGTGGATGCTACCGTCTATCACGCGCTCATACTGGAGGCAAGGGCCCTCAGGTTGTCCGTAGGTCTGGAGGTCCCGGCCCTGGTCGATCCGTTGAAGGGCGGGAACGAGCTCAGCACAGGCCTCTACCATCTGGTCAGGTATGCCGCCCGGGAGGGGATGGACTTCGTGAACCTGAACGAGCTGGAGGCCTCCCATACCAATATGGAGGCGTTCCGGGACAGGGGTTATGACCTGGTGGACGATTCGATGGCCGTCAAGGGCTCATTGGAACTTGCCTACAGGACCATAGGCAAGGTAAGGGCCGAGTTCCCGCAAGC
>JBFYMY010000001.1:0-7718 GCA_041304645.1 Thermoplasmatales archaeon | reverse complement strand
TATCTGATAGTCTACTTGACAGCAGATGCGGGTGGCTGGCCTGTCTCAACCTCACCCGCTCTCACATTCAACAAGCAGGTGAAGTCGAATGACTTCACGATAGTGGTCAGGGTACCTCCCGAGACATCCGTCACGTCACAGGGTCAGCTCACCATATCCGGCAGGTGGAGGTACAGCCCCGGGTCCCTTGGCGGTTCCGTCGAACCTGTTTCCGCCATTATCGTGGTCGAGCAGTTCTACCAATTCTCTGTCGGCTGCGACAAGCCCTATGTCCAGATAAACCCCGGCGCCTCCTACGGGTTCAAGCTTCGGCTGACGAACGAGGGTAACTTCAACGACAAGCTCACGGTTAACATCCAAAACCTTGACAGGCTCACCGCAAAGGGTTGGACCATCCAGCTCTCCAGGGACAAGTTCGAGATAATGGAATCGACCGAGCAGGTCCTTGTCATCTCCGTTACCTCACCTTTGAAGTTCACCATCTGGAAGAACAATGTTGAGGTCATTCAGCTCAGGACCACATCGACCCAGGCAGAGCTCAACGGTCAGGTCTCGGACGTATCCGATTACTCCCTCTACATCAGGGAAAGGGGTATAAACCTCGTACCTGGCTTCGAGATAGGTTTCGCCATAATCATGATGGCCGTACTTACAGCGGCCATGTTCGGGTTCGCCAGCAGGAAGAGGCTCTTTTAGGACCGCACTTCCATCAAGATCACCCTCTTAGGTCCTAATGGACGGTGAACGGGATGGACATTGTCACCTCAGATTGGCTTATCAAAGCAGCAAGCATAGCGGTCAACGAGGTCCTCTCGGTACAGAAGGGCGAAAGGGTCCTCATAGTGACCAATCCCTCGAAGGACGTGCTCTCCATAGGGACCTCTGTCTATGATGCCTGCCAGGAAGCAGGCGCACTGCCCGTCATTATGGTCCAACCGACCAAGGGACAGCTCGATAACGCATCTCCCCCCGTCCTAGCGGCCCTCAGGACGGACCCTGACATAGTAGTGTCCATATCCGAGGAAAAGCTCGGCAAGGACCCTCACTGCATGATGGACCCCATAAAGGTCGATGGAAGGACATACGACCATTATTTCAACTATCTACTGGGGGAGAAGAAGGCCCGCTCGTTCTGGTCCCCCTCCGTGACCATCGACATGTTCGAGAGGACCATACCCCTTGACTACGCTAGGCTGCGGGATGACTGCAGGAGGGTCAAGGAGCTGCTCGACAGGGGCAGGTCCGTCCGGATAACCGCACCTTCTGGAACGGACATAGAGATAGGAATAGAGGGACGGAACGCCAGGGCCGACGACGGGTCCTTCTCGAAGAGAGGTTCGGGTGGTAACCTGCCTGCGGGGGAAACGTTCATCTCGCCGCAGCTTAGGACATCCAAGGGCAGGATAGCCTTTGACGGGTCCATAGCTTCTGATTCCGGTATAATCATCATAGAAAGGCCAATAGACTGCGTTGTGGAAGAGGGCCACGTCGTTTCCGTGGAGGGTGGGCGTGAGGCCGACCTTCTCAAGGAGACCCTTGAAAGGGCCCGGACCAGTACAGGATCGATGGCCGAGGATGGTAGGTTGCCACGTTCGGAAATGGGGCAGTACCTTGAGAACGTGACCAACCTCGGTGAGCTGGGAATAGGGCTCAACCGGATGGCAAGGATCGTCGGTAACATGTTGGAGGACGAGAAGGTCTACGGCACCTGTCATATAGCCATAGGCAGCAATTACGACAACGATGCCAGAGCGCTGATCCACCTTGACGGGCTCATCAGGTCCCCGACCATCATCGTCAGGGTCGATGGCAGAGAAGAGGTCCTCATGAAGGACGGTGAGCTTTCAATTTAAATAAATGCGCCTTATTGTACCGCCGACCCCCGACCGGAGAGCAAACCCATGAACGACCAGACATCCACCCTTGGCGGGACCGATGATAACAGCCTCAAGCGGAGCGAGGAAAGGACCGGACCGGAAAGCGATATCGAAGGTCTGGTGGAGGAGATCAACCACCTCAAGGGCCAGCTTAAATCCCTTGAGTACACAGTGAACCTTGAGAGGGAAGCGTACAGACGCGAGCTCGCCGGGGCATACGACGAGATCGGTGCCATAAGGAGAGAGAGGAACCTCCTGAAGAAGCAGATGGATGATGTCATGAAGCCACCTATGATGCTGGGGGAGGTGGTCGAGGTCACTGGTCAGAAGGAGGTCATAGTCAGGAACGGGACGGGGCAGTCCTTCATAACCACGCTCTCCGGAGAGATGACGACCGAGGGTCTGCTGACCGGGACCAGGGTCGGGTTGGAGAGGAACAACCTTGTCGTGATGAGGACCCTTGCATCGGGGAAGGACCCGATAATAATGGGGTCCGAGCTCATCGATAGGCCCACGACCACGTACGATGATGTCGGCGGCCTTGATGAGGCGATACTCGAGCTGAAGGAGACCGTTGAACTGCCCTTGGTCGAACCCGAGGTCTTCAAGAGGATCGGTATACGCCCGCCGAGCGGGGTCCTGCTGGTGGGGCCTCCCGGGACAGGCAAGACGATGCTGGCAAAGGCCGTCGCCAACTCGGCGAAATGCACCTTCATAAGGCTCGTTGGCTCCGAGCTGGTCCAGAAGTTCATAGGGGAGGGAGGGAGGCTGGTAAGGGAGCTGTTCCAGCTCGCCAGGGAGAAGAGGCCCTGTATAATCTTCATTGACGAGCTCGATGCCATAGGGGCAAAGAGGTTGGGGATGGACACGACCGGTGACAGGGAGGTCCAGAGGACGCTCATGCAGCTCCTTGCCGAGATGGACGGTTTCCATCCTCTGGAGAACATAGGCGTGATAGCTGCGACCAACCGCAAAGATATCCTTGACGATGCACTGCTCAGACCCGGCCGCTTCGACAGGATAATAACCATCCCCCTTCCCGACCGGAAGGGTAGGGAGAGGATACTTGCCATCCATTCCCAGGGGGTCAAGCTCTCGAAGAACCTGGACATAGGTACCTACTCCGAGAGGACCGATGGCTTTTCCGGGGCCGATCTGAAGAGCCTCTGCACCGAAGCGGGGATGTTCGCGATCAGAAGGAAGCATCGCACCGTGACCAAAGAGGACCTGGAATCGGCCCTTGAGAAGGTGCAGAAGAGGAAGGAGCATAAGAAGAGCGAGGCTCCCGAGCACATGTTCAGATGAGAACAACGACGATGGTCCGTTAAGGTCCTATCCTTCGTACCTCTTGGCCTCCGAGGCCATCCCCTTGCTCCTTAATAGCTCCTGGACCTCCTTGGACACTTTCCTGTGGTAGTATGTTAGCCGCTGCTCCTCCAGGAGCTTCAGGCATCTACCGAAGCTCTCGTGCATCCTGTTGTAGAGCTTCTTCATGAGGTACAATCTTCCGTAATCCAGATGCACCATCGCTATCTTGTATTTCTCCCCCAGGTCAGTGAATATCCTTAATGCATCCTCAAGGTACTCCTCGGCCGTTTCGTGATCGTTGGCAAGGAGGTAGGCGTGGGCGGCCCCGGACAGACCGTAACCCTGCTGCCGAATGTCCCCCGTCTCCTCCGAGAGCTCTATTGCCTCCTCGAAGTTCTCTATGGCCTTCTCCAGGTCCCCGGTCGATGCCAGGACGGTCCCGAGGCTTATCTTGGTCCTTGCCATCTCGAGCGCGTTCTCCTTTCTCTCCAGGGCCGATATCGCCTTCTGGAACTGCTCTATGGAAAGGTCGTGCCTGTCCTGGTTCGTATATACGACCCCCAACCCTGTGTAGGAAGCGGCCTCGAGCGTTGGGTCCTTGAGCTCCTTGGACAAGGACAGTGCCTCTTTGAGGTTCTCCTCGGCCTCCTTGAACTCCCCCTTTGAGGAATAGAGCTCTCCAAGGGCCTGAAGTGCCTTTGCCATCTCCCCCTTGTTATGGAGCTTCCTCGCGGTCCTCAGGGACTTCTGGAGCCTCTTCTCGGCAGGGACCCTGCTCCCCCGCCTGGACTCAATGATGCCCAGCCTCAGGTTCGCCCTTGCAACGATGAGCGGTCTGTCCTCCGCCTCACCTAGGGCGGAGGCCATCTTGAGCTCGGCAAGGGCCCTATCCCACCTTCCCATGAGCATCTGGACCTCGCCCTTGAGCAGCCTGGTAGCGGCGTTGTACTCCTTGGTCTCTTCCGTCATCCCCTTCTCCAGCAGGGAGAGAACGGAATCGAACTGCTCCACGAGGCCTTTGGTGATTATGGACTCGCCGTAGGTGGATGCGAGCTTGAGGGCCTTTATGGTCTCCCCGCCCATGGCCAGATGGTACATCGCCTCCACCGTGGCCCTTTCGGTCCCGACCTCCATGTAGTGACCGGATGCCCTCAGATGGTACTGAGTCCTCTGGGCAGGGGTCAGCCTGTTGTAGAAGAACTCCTTGATGAGGTCGTGGGCTTCGTACTCATCGTACGAGGTCTCCTGCATGAGGTTGGATTCCACAAGCTCGTCCAGGACCTTGAAATCGAGGCCATCCTCCATGAAGAATGCCTCTGAAGGCACCGGGAAACGGTAAACGGACGCTATCTGAAGGAGGAGGGAGGCGTTCTCATTGAGCTTCTTGAATATCTCCTCGTAGATGTAGCGTTTTATGTCCTTCTGGTCCGATAGGTCCTTTGCAGAGAGGACGAGCTGCAGGAACAAGGGATGGCCTTTGGTTATGTTATAGACCCTCTCGAACATGTCATCGGTAAGGTCCCTCATCTTCATGAGGCCCCTGCAGCTCTCCCTGTCCAGTCCCGAGATGTTGAGCTCGTGGACGGTCCTGTTGACGACAACATCGGACCGGTCGTAGAAGGGGAACACCTGCCTCCCGACTATGATGACCTTGACGCCGGGCAGGCCCGGAAGCATCTCCTTGAGGTTCCCGAAGAGCTCCACAGTGTCGTCCGAGGCCCTCTGGAAGTCATCGAACACCATGAAGAGGGGCAGGTCCTTCATGGAGCTCTCAAGGAGCGAATAGAGCTCCCTGCCTTCCAGGGAAGGAGAGCTGTCAAGATAGGTCCGGAGCCCGGACCTCCCCATCTGCTCGAGGAACCTTGAGATGGAATAGATGACGTTCCTGAGCGAATCCCATCTGTGGAACCTGTACCAAAGGATGTGCATCTTACCTTCCATCTCGGTCGCGCATTTTGCCGCCAGTGTCGTTTTGCCTATACCGGCTATACCGGTGATGGAGAGCATGCTGCCCTCCTCCCGGGAGAGCCAGCCCCTGATGAAGGAGAGCTCCTTCTCCCTGCCGTAGAACTTCTTAGGGAGCGGTACGTCCTGCATGATGGAGATGAACCCTTCCGTGCTCAGCCTCTTGAGGGGTTCCTGCCCCTCCGATAGGAACGTCCTTACTGCGGTCTCCTTGATGACCCGTTCCTTTCCCATCAGCAGGAGCAGATCGGCCAGCTTGATCCTCACGCTGAGATAGTACGGAACGTCCTTGAGCTCCAATGTCTTTATGGACCCGTCCGATACCTGAAGGAAGACATCGAGCGAGGCTATGTCCTCGAAGACCTCCTTTGCGTAATCGAGCCCCTTGGCCGTAAGGAAATAGGCCTTCCTCTTCCTTGGCAGGCCCTTGATCCTCTTCAGCCGCTCATCGACCAGGTCCTCCTCCTTCAGCCTCTTCATGGTCCTTGGTATATTGTCCCTGCGGATCGATATGGCCTCGGCCATGCCCTCCTGGACCACCTCCTTGGGGACCTCGAAATCCTCCTCCGTGTGGTGGGTCTCGTAGAGATGGAGGAGTATCTTCTTATCGACGGTCAATCTGGGCACTGCCGACCTGTCCTGGCCGTTGTCAGTGCTCAATCCATCACCACCGCGTCCATGGCCTCGGAAAGCTGGTTCCTCACCCTCTGCGGGACCGCTCTGTAGGCTATGGGAACGAGTGCGGAATAACCGTATCTGGTACAGCTGCCCCTGAGCATGGTCAGGAACCTGATGACCCTCTGGGGATCGTTCGTGGTCAGAACAGATTCGAAATCGTCCAGGAGCAGGATCCCTTTTCCCTCCCCTTTCTGGAAGTGGTCCTCTATCTCCCTGAACAGTGCGGAGAGGTTGGTCGGATTGATGACCGTCCGGCCGCTCTCTGCCGGATGGGCTATGGACCTGTCAAGCCAGATGGTCCTTGCCCCTGCAGGGTATTCCTTCCTCCTGGGTCCAGGGGGCAGAGGTGTGGCCAAGAGCCCTGACGACCCGTTCTCCACCCTCCTCCGGAAAGCATCGAGCCAGACCTTGTTCCCGTTCCTGTGGAACAGTATGACAAGATCGTTATCCGGTACCACCGGTTCACTGACCGGGACCCGCGTATCAATGCTACCGCGGCCCTTGCGGGGGACGGATGAGCCTATCTCCCTGGACATATCGTAGAGCCTTTTGAGCCTCTTCCTGTGGGACGATATCCTGTATATCATATAGGCCAGGACCATGACCAGACCTATCGCGCACAGTATGATTATCAGGGTTCCTTCCATTGGCAGACACTTCTCCCGTTCACAGGCCTTATCTGTTCCGGATGACTTTGTTCGGAGGGAAAAGGATGGAAAGACTATTAATATCTTCATAGCTAACTGTGAGAAAAGGTGGAATAATGGGTGTTCCCAGGGTCGTCATCCTCTCACCGGCCTACCCCCCGCTAAGGGGGGGTAGCGCCACTTACTTCCAAACCCTGGTCAGGTCCCTTGAGGGGAATGCAAGGTTCACGGTCCTCTCCCTTGAGGTCATAGGGAGCCCACGCACAGAGGAACTGGACGGAGCAATTGTGAGAAGGGTGCTCCCTGACAGGAGAGGGGCAGGGGCCTTCATGAGGTACCTGACCGTCCTGCCAGCCGTGATGTCAGCCCTCAACAAGGAGAGGAAGATGGGACCGTTCATCATTCATGCTCACAGTAACGGCATATACGGTTACTCGGCCTCGCTTTTCTCGAGCCTTTTCGGTATCCCCATGCTCAAGGAGGTGCAGGACACCTCGGACAGACCATTCGTGCTGAGAGCGGGAAAGGTCTACAGATGGTTCGCCATAGGGGATTTCGTCAAGGCGCGACTTACTTCCTTCAATATCCCTGAGGAAAGGATAGTTAGCTTCCCTTCCATCAACCCCCCAGAGCTCGCAGGGCTCGCTGAAAAGGCCTTGAAGGAGCGTAAGGAGCATCCCGGCAAGGTCAGGTTCGTCTTCTTCGGATGGCTCATGAACAGGGTCAAGGGAGTCGATGTACTTTTAAAGGCATTTAGCCTCGCATCCAAGGAACTGGATGGCTTAGAGCTCTGGATCATTGGCGATGGCCCCGACAGGAAGGGACTTGAAGAGCTTGCCAAGGGGCTCCCTGTCAGATTCCTTGGAAGCCTTCCCTACACTGACCTGGTGGAGACGCTCGCCCAATGCGATGTGGTGGTCCTTGCTTCGCACGAGGAAGCGAACCCGAGATGCGTGATAGAGGGCTATGAGCTTAACCTCCCCGCAATAGCGACAGATGTGGGGGGTGTCAAGGAGCAGCTGATCGACGGTAGGACCGGCGTCCTTGTCAAGGACAACGATGTCAAGGCTCTGAGCAGGGCCATGCTGAAGCTAGCTTCGGACAGGGGACTGAGGGAGAGGATGGGAGCTGAGGGTAAGAGGCTCCTGGGAACGCTCCCGACCTGGGAAGAGGTGTCGAGAAGGGTTCTTTCAGAATACATGTTCCTTTGGAAAGGCCTCAAGTAGAGCAAGTTTTCATAATT